>NZ_JBANSN010000026.1:0-56212 GCF_037070215.1 Vreelandella arctica
TTGCCGGGTAGCTATGGTCGGACGGGATAACCGCTGAAAGCATCTAAGCGGGAAGCCCCCTTCAAGATGAGACATCCCTGAGGCCTAGAGCCTCCTGAAGGGCCCAGCGAGACCAGCTGGTGGATAGGCACGGTGTGGAAGCGCTGCAAGGCGTTGAGCTAACGTGTACTAATGGCCCGTGAGGCTTGACCCTATAACACCCAAGGGGTCTGGTCGTGATGATAACGTGAAGAAAGTTGAGTAAGCTCAACGAAATGCCGGATATGCAGCGTGTGGCCCAAACAACAGCGAGGGCGGCAGGCAATGAGACGATCACAAAACAGCATGATATACATTACCCGTTACGCCTGACGACCATAGCATGCGTGAACCACCTGATCCCTTGCCGAACTCAGAAGTGAAACCGCTTAGCGCCGATGGTAGTGTGGGGTCTCCCCATGCGAGAGTAGGTCATCGTCAGGCACTTATTTAACAAGAAACCCAGCCACCCGGCTGGGTTTTTTGTGTGCGTGAAAGAAAATAAATAGAGCTGAATAAATGCTATGATGCGCCCCAATTAATTAGGCAGCCCTCACCGTTTGTGATGGGCGGAATCGAGGTGAAGTGGTGAGCGAAACGGTACCTACGTCATGGTTAGTTTATTGCCGTCCAGGGTTTGAAAATGATGCGTTAGCTGAAATGCAGCATCATGCAGCATTAAACGACGTAGCCTGTGAGGCATCTTACGGCGAGGGGTGGGTAAGCTTAACGCGTCTCGATGGCGAGCCGGTGAATGAGTTACATCGTCAAGCAGCCTTTAAAAAGCTAATTTTTGCACGCCAAAGCTTAGCGGCGTTGCCCGCTCTCACTCTTTCACGAGATGATCGCCTTACCGCTATTTTGGAGCAGGTAAAGGCTAGTCGATGGAACTTTGAGGAAATTTGGCACGAAACGCCGGATACCAATGATGGCAAAGCACTGGCTGGGCTGATTAAGGCGCTTACCAAGCCGCTGGAAAGTATGTTGAAAAAGCGGGGTGCGTTAAGGCGCAGCGCGGGCGCACGACGTTTACATATTTTCTGGACTGACGGTGATCAAGTGCAGCTAGCGATGAGCTTTCCAGGCAATCGTAGCGATTTGATTAATGGTATTCGTCGGTTGCGTTTTCCCTCTCGTGCGCCTAGCCGCTCAACGCTAAAGCTGGAAGAGGCATGGCATGAGTTTATTCCTAGAGATGAGTGGGATGAACGGTTAGCACCGCATATGCAAGCAGCTGATTTAGGTGCCGCCCCAGGTGGCTGGACATGGCAACTGGTTCAGCGCGGCATGTACGTTTATG
This sequence comes from Vreelandella arctica, assembly GCF_037070215.1. Taxonomy (NCBI): domain Bacteria; kingdom Pseudomonadati; phylum Pseudomonadota; class Gammaproteobacteria; order Oceanospirillales; family Halomonadaceae; genus Vreelandella; species Vreelandella arctica. The sequence continues at coordinate 1,319 of NZ_JBANSN010000026.1, forward strand.
CCATTGATAATGGCCCCATGGAATCGCAGTTGATGAAGACCGGCCAGATTGATCATCTCAAAGAGGATGGTTTTACCTGGGAGCCACCACAGCGCTTAGACTGGCTGGTCTGCGATATTGTCGATAAACCAGTGCGAGTGCTAGCCATGGTGGAACGTTGGCTGATCCGTAAATGGTGCAAGGAGGCAATCTTCAACCTCAAGTTACCCATGAAAAAGCGCTGGGATGAGGTAACACGTTGTCTAACGGCGTTGGAAGAGTCGCTGGAAAAAGCGGGCGTGCATGCGAACGTATCATGCCGTCACCTCTATCATGATCGGGAAGAGGTAACGGTGCATGTAAGGCTTAGGGATTAATACGAGTGAAATCTCAGGCTTAATAGCCAGGTTCGTAAATCCGGATAGTTTCATCTTCGGTTAATAGCGGTAAAATACGCTGCATGGCCATTGCCCGCGCTTCGCTTGAGTGCCACTCCTTCCAAGCGCGGAGGTCACGCCATTTGGTAATCATCAGTCGACGATCGGTATGACCAAGTTCTACCAGTGTTTCACCACCGATGAAGCCCCTTACGCCTAGGGAAACGCGCATTGCCTCCCGCGCTGCTTGCTCAAATTCTTCTTCAAGACCAGGCATAATTCGCCGTTCGATGATAACTTTAATCATACTTTCTGTTTCCTACATCGAGGATATTAATGGCTGATAATACGGGTACGTTACCCAGCTTTGACGTGGTATTGGACACCTCAGGACTCTACTGCCCAGAGCCGATTATGCTAATGCATAACAAAGTGCGCGACATGACATCAGGCCAAGTGCTCAAAGTGATTGCCACCGATCCCGCCACTACACGAGATGTGCCCAAGTTTTGTCAGTTTTTAGGGCACGAACTGCTTGAGCAGGACACCGCCTCTGAGAGTAACTACCTCTACTTTATTCGCTTAGCATAACCCTTAGAGATAGCGCGGGAACCCAAGCGAGGCTCAAATCAACATCATTGATGTTGGCCTCGCTCACAAGGCAGCACTAAGGCACTCGGCTAATCGCTTGCCACGACCATCATGGCTAGCGCCTCAAGCGTTGCCGGATCTTCTTCCAATATACGATTGGCGATATGGCGCTGGAAAAAGTAAACGGTTTGATGGCGAGCGTGAGCGCTGTAAAGGCACTTGTCCCCTAACAAAATCGGTGTCATCGCCGCTTTGTTCTCGTCGGCAAGGAGCGCGTCAAGGCTACCGTCGCTGTAGAGACGCCAGCCGTAAACAGGCTTCATATGCCAGGGTGAGTTGGGATGATTCATGCACAGCGCGTGGGTGCCCAGAGTATCGGGTATTTGCTGAATGAGAGTTACTTCTCCAGAAGCCTCATAATCAAAATATTCAGCAGCGGCGACTAGCTCATGGTACTTATGGTCCGGTGGTGAATCGAAAATTTCTTCCGTTTCAGGATCACGGTAACCCACGAAGTAGCCATTCTCCTGGCTGTTCAGATCATGGCAGGCCGCCAACGTTTCCATCCACGGCACCATGCCAAAGACGCTACCATCTTCTCTTAGCCCCCAGGCCAAAATAGGCATGCCGTAGTAAGTGTCGGGACTCGCAGCGAGTTGGTACACCATCTCTAGTCCATCTAGCTCCGGAGCTAAACGAACTAGGCACTTTTGCGCCTGCTGACGCTGACGCACAGTTTCCAGGTCGATGACCTGGGCAGAGCGGGGTGACAGGGATGCGCCCATTATGTCCCTCCTTATGCTGCGTGGTCATGACATTGGCGAAGCAAGTTTGGCTTGCTTCATTGTTATCCTTGCTTATCCAACTTACCTATCAACCAATAGCACAAGTTGCTCATAAGGTTAAGGGTTCTGCGCTTTTTAATTATCTTAACAAGTTGGAAAGCGAGCTCGTAGCGCTTGATGCTCGGTGAGCGCTTGCTGAAACTGGCCCCAGGGCGCTTGGGCGTTTTCCAGCGAAAGCCAGCGTGCCTGATAGCGCTGAATCGCTATTGGCTTGTCTACCGGCTGCACGTCAATTAAGCGGTTGATCGCTGTTAGCCACTGCTGGGCAGTGTTTGCCAAGCGTTCAAGCGACTGTGGCTCCCAGCGGCTCAAGCAACTTGTGGCATCTTTCTGCTGAGCTAATAATGCGTTCGCTTCGGTTAAGCGTTGAGTGGCGAGTAGCAGGGCGCGCAACACTTCGGCGGTCAATGGCTGCTCTTGTAGGGTTTTTAAATGATTTTCGAGGGCAGAGGAGTCTTGCTGCCAATCGAGGTCAAACTGGTGATCCGTCATTTGTTGAAGATAATTAATGGCTTCAAGCTGCCTTGCAATAGTGTTTTCATCGACGTTAGCTAAAGGCTGGCTTGCGCGCGCAAAGCTTTTCACCCATTCGCTGGAATCAAAAATAGCGTTCCAACTGACGGCGGGTAACTGAGCCGTTTTAGTGATCGTCAGCTGTTGAAGGCGCGTTCGGTCTTCATCGCTTAACTGTTCGGGAACATCGCTGTTCCAGCAGGTGCTAAGCCGTTGCCATAGTGTTCGCTCATATAACCACTGCTGGCTAGGAAGTGCTACTCGGCCGAGTTGATTGTTACGTGCCGCTATAAGAGAAGTAATTCGACATTCGCGTAATGCATAAATATTCAGCATGCTATCCCTTGTTTCGGGGATGTCAATAAGCCGAGCAGAGCGCTCAGGGAAATCGCCAATATTCATGGGGTCAGCTCGCTCAATGCCTGTCTGGTCGAGGTCATTCGCAAGCTGCTGATGGTAGGAGTGCCACTGCTGCTCAGCAGGGTGATCGCCACAGCCAGCCAGTAAGGTACTTAGGGTTAGTGTTATAAAAAGATTGCCCCACCAAGCCATGTTTACCCCTTAACGCTGATACGCCGCAAACGCCAGGCAAGTAGCAGGGCCGCAGTGCTCAAGCCCGCAATCAAACCCATCCAATAGCCATGAACCCCAAGTGGAGCAACCATGCTGCCCACGCCACGGGAACCCAGCCAGTGGCCGCCGCCCAAGCCTACAATCCAGTAGGAGAGTACCGTTATCACCATCACGATGCGGGTATCTTTATAGCCGCGTAAAGCGCCTGCCAGATTGACTTGTAGCGAGTCAGAGAGTTGGAAGATAACGGCCAAGGCAATGATGGAAAGTGCCAGCGACTGTATCTCACTGTTCGAGGTATAAAGCGCAATGACAGGAATTGCGCTAAACCACAGCAAGAGGCTGTTGATAATTGCGACGATCACACTGATAACAATGCCGTTCCAGGCGACCTGCCGGGCTAAGGTCAAACGCTGCTGGCCAAGCGTGTTACCCACCCGTACGGTCAGCGCCATACTCAGCGACATGGGCAGCATAAACAGAATGGAGGTGAAGCTGAGTGCTATTTGGTGAGCCCCCACCGTGACTTCACCAAAGCTGGCAATAAAGAGTGCAATGAGCGTGAACAGGGTCACTTCGACAAAAATAGCCACACCAATGGGAACGCCCACCACCACTAATTCACGTATGCCTAGCCATTGGGGCGGTGTCATTTTTTGCCAAATCGCAACGCTTTTATAAGTGCTTCCCCTGCGCGTGTAGTAGGCCATCGCGAGTGCCATCGTCCACATGGAGAGCGCCGTCGCAATGCCGCAGCCAAAAGCGCCTAAGGCAGGCAGCTGTTGCAAGCTAGTGGGAATCCAGCCGCCAAATAAATCAACCAAGCCATCGCCGCCGTAGATCAAGAGGTAGTTGGCAGGAATATTCACGCTTAAGCCGACCAAGCTTATCCATAGCGCCGGGCGGGTGTGATTCATGCCATCGGAAAACGCTCTAAGCGCCTGAAAAAGGGCGATCCCCGGCATACCAAAGGCGACAGCTGACAGATAGGCGGCAGACTGGCTGGCAACGGCAGGGGGCACATTCATTAATTCAAATATCGGCATGACGGTCGACCAGAGCAGTAAGGCCGCGACAACACCTAGCAGCAGGGCAACCCAGAGCGCCTGGTGCACTGCTGGGCGAATAGCGGTTTGGCGCTGTCCACCCAGCAAATGTGCCACAATTGGTGTGAGCCCCATCAGGGTGCCCGTCATAAACAGCATCAATGGCATCCAGAGACTGGATCCTACCGAGACGGCAGCGAGTGACGTTGCATCATGTCGGCCTGTCATCATGACATCAACAACACTCATCCCTGCTTGAGCCAGCTGAGCTCCGCAAATGGGTAATGCCAAGTAGACCAGAGCGCGAGTTTCTGGCCAATACACCGATTTAACTTGTTGAGTGAAATCGCCCAATGAGAAGGCTCCTGATCGACGAATTAAGCTATAAAAAAGCGGTAGGTTAGCAGGGAAGCCTATGCCTTGCTGCCCTGTATTTAGTTTGCCTCTGTGAGGCAGTTATACTTTCTCAAACGGCAATGATAAACGAGGTCAATTTGAATCACGTGCAGGATCGATGGACGCTGGCTGATATTACCGCGCTCTTTGATGGCATTTTTGCAGAGCATTATCAAACACGCCTAATTCGGGGGGACGATGAACCCCTCTATCGGCCTGCTGATAGCGAAACACCGTACCATCAAGTTATTTTTGCGCGGGGCTATTATGCCAGTGCGTTACACGAAATTAGCCACTGGTGTATTGCGGGAGAAAAGCGTCGTCAATTAGAAGATTACGGCTATTGGTATTCGCCGGATGGGCGTAATGCTGGGCAACAAGCTGCTTTTGAGAGCGCAGAGGTTGCTCCCCAAGCGTTAGAGTACCTATTTGCCCAGGCGTGTGGCCGTCATTTCCATGTCAGCGTGGACAATCTGGGCGGCGATACAGACGTGGATCGGGAAGCTTTCCAACAGCGCGTTATGGTTCGGGCAGCGCGCTACCAAGATGAAGGCTTACCCCTACGTGCCAAAGCCTTTTGCCATGCATTGAACGCTTACTATCAACAAGGGCTGAAGCTTGAAACAGCCATTGTTCAAGGACTTGATAGGTTGCTATGCACACGACTATGTTGAAGTTGTCTACTATGTAGGGGTTACGAATCATAAGGAGGGAATCTCATGACTCAGCACAATACAAACGGATCAGCCAAGGATGTGGTTGATATCCTAACCACAGATCATCAGGAAATGATGGCGCTGGCAGGCCAAATTAAAGGCTCAAATGACCCACAGTGGCGTAGAGATACGGCGGATACCTTGATCGCTGAGGTAATGCGCCATGCCATTGCCGAGGAAATGTACGTTTATCCGGCAATAGAAAAATACATACCGAATGGAACCGAAGAGGTTGAGCATGACAAACAAGAGCACGATGAAATTGTTCAAGTAATGAAACAGCTGGAAGATTGTAATGCTGTCGATCCGGTTTTCATGACGCAGCTCGAAAAGTTAGAAGGATTGTTAAGTCACCATGCAGACGACGAGGAGTCACAGCAATTTCCTAAGATGCGCACCCGTATGTCCGGTGACCAACTCATTGAACTAGGTGAAAAATTAGAACAGGCCAAAACACTGGCGCCGACTCGTCCACATCCCAACGCTCCTCATTCAGAACTCTTCCATAAGAGTGTGGGGGCGGGTGTAGGCATGGTTGACAGGCTTAGAGACAAGCTCACGGGGCGGAAAATGAAGTAAATACAAGCTTAATTTAGGTGCTGGTGACCGCAGACAGTTTTTTAGACGGCTTTTGCTAGATAGTTTTCCTGAAAAGGTAAAGGGTAGCAATGCGCCACTTAGTGGCGCTTTAGTTTACCTGCTTCAACTCGTGGGTAATGTCAGTCATGCTGTGGTAGTGATGGTCGCTAAACTGCTTCAGCAGTTGTATTTCCTGCTTACTCGCATTTCGATAGGCATGATTGATTAGCTGCTCACGCGTGGCTGGAAAGCTTATTCCATCGAACAGGCTAGCAAAGCGAGCTGCGGATGGGGCTTGCATGGCACGCTGGCCGCCAGTCTTGCTTGGCTGGTTGTGGGGCACGTCATCATGAGTACGCAGTTCTCCGAAGGCACGCGCGACCTCGGCAGCATCGCGATACTCCTGGTCGGGTAATTGCCGCACGATGTCATACACCTCTTGCTCATCGTCACTCAGTGCATCGACGAGTTCGCTGCGTGTTTTCGGGAATTCAATCCCTTTCAGCGCTTTTTCAATATCAGCCGCAGAGACCGCCTGTTTTGGGTGAGAAGTGAGCATATGCCGCTCGTAAAGTGATTTTTGCTCGAACTCAGCCCCGCATATTTCGCAAGTAAACTGTGCCATCAGCGTATCTCCCCCAGCGCTTTTTGGATATCTGCCATCGTTGCGTACTTTCGGCTGGGAAATTCCTTTAATACGTCAATAACGTCATCTGTGGCATGGTTGGTTTTGGCCTGTTTAATCAGGTCCGCCTTGCTGCTCGGTAAATCGATGCCCTTGAGTGCCTTGGTAATGCCAGCCGCCGATGCCGAATCAGTGGCTGTCTTGCCACCGCGCTCACCGCCTGTGCTGCGATCGCCTTCGGGTTCCTTGGCTTCTGGCTGCATGTGCGGCTCGGTGAGCTCGCCACCTTCCAGCGCTTCATTGGGCCACTCGCGCTTTTTCAGCCCTAACGTCTTGAATAGGGCTGCCTTGCCGGTGATGGAAATTTGCTCTTCGGCGAGGTTGTCATGCGCTCCGATGAGCAGAAGTTGAGCATCTTCGTAGTCGAGCAGCCTGCTATCGTCAATATCCAGCCAGCGTTTGTCGGCGAATTTCTCTATTAAGCGCTTGGGGTAGTTCGGTTTAGCGTCTGGAAAACCGGGGACATCAAGGGAGGGGTTGCGCACCGAGATGATATAACTTGCCTCGGCAAGAATCCCCAGTTCCGCCTGCGCTTTGCCGGGTTTCGTGGGGTTGGTGAGCCGATAAGCCAAACGCGAACTGTTGTGACGCTCAAAGATAGCGTAGCGCCCCTCTCCAACGGGAATGGCTTCGCCCTGTTCCTGCTCGCCACGGGTTTTGGTAGCGTACTCGAGCGGCGCTAGCGCCTCGCCAATGATTGTTGGCTTGCCTATCATGTCGTTCATCATCCACTCTCGTGCGGTAGACGATGGCTTGCCATGGCTAATCTTAGGCATGCGCTTTTTGCCCACCAGGAATAATCGAGCGGTGTCTTTATCGTCTGGCGTTAGCACTAAGTAAAGGCGCTGAACGTCTTCAATGTTTTCGACCCGCGGTGTATTGACCTTGGGCCGATAGAAAAAATAGATATCTCCCTTTTCAACATAATCCTTCATCTGTCACCTCCTGTGTAGAAATGGCTATGTCGTTAAGATGGAGTCCTCAAAAGCGTGTCCTACAGCTACCTTTCTAAACAAAGCCTCATTATGGGTTAGCAGAGGATTTTCCTTCGTGCAAACGTATCCTAGGCTATTGGTAGCTAATGCCTAGTCCTCTTCAGTAAGGCGCTGGTGCATCGAGAGCATAACCTCAAGCTCATGTTCTGGACGCATCGGCTCTAAGCCCAGCTCGCTGAACGTTTCACGCCGCTGGCGATGCCATTCGCCAGGAGTGATTGAAGGGTAGAGCACCGATGCCGGGGCTAGCTCTACGAAAGGATCCAGCCCATAGGTATCAAACAGCCGTGCCAGTGCCGCTTCGTCGTCGCCGTTGTCGCTGGTATACAGCGTGGCGGAGAAGTGGTCGTTCTCAAGTTCGCGAATCACTTCCAGAGGACTAACCCCCAGGCTCTCCAGCTCTTCCATGCTGTAGGCGCCCAGGGCATTGGTGTCTTCCTTGATCCAGCTATCATCCGGCTGAATTAATGTTTGCTTCACTCGGCCATCGGGCAGCGACCAAGCAATGGCGAGCGGTAAGCCATCGTCTTCGCCCGTTTCAATGGCAATAAACCCAGGATAATCGGCCACGCTAGTACTCCTATTATGATTCTGCGGGAAGACGGAAAAAACGCTTGGCAGTTTGGGTGGTGGCGTTGCCTAGTTCAGTTTCGTTGATGCCGTGCCACTGAGCAATCTCGCGCACTATCCAAGGTAACAAAGCGGGTTCATGGCGGCGCCCTTTGAGTTTTGTAGGCAAGTTACGGGGTAACAAATAAGGGCAGTCGGTTTCAACCATTAAACGTTCAAGAGGAATATCACTCACCAATGATCGCAGGTGATGACCGCGCCGCTCATCGCAAATCCAGCCCGTTAACCCTATATGCAAGTCTAGGTCGAGATAACCAAATAGCGTATCGCGGTCAGCAGTGAAACAGTGAACCACCGCGTGGCTGATGTCGTCTCGCCACGTATGCAGAATTTCGCGCATCCGCTGGCCTGCATCGCGCTCGTGTAAAAACAGCGGCAACCCGCTTTCGACCGCGAGCGCCAGCTGCGCTTCAAACGCACGCTCCTGCTCCTGGGGCGTCGAGAAGTTGCGATTAAAATCCAGCCCACACTCGCCCACAGCCACTACTTCCGGTAAGGCATGCAGGGCCGCCATGGCGCGCTCAAGACCTGCATCCCACTGGCTGGCGTCATGAGGGTGTACACCCGCCGTGGCGTACAGGCCAGGATACTGTTTGGCCAACTCGACGGCTTGCTCGGCGTGGGCAAGATCGGTACCGGTAACGATCATGCTCGTTACCTGCGCTGCCAGGGCACGTTGTATAACCGCCTCAAGATCACGTCCAAAGCTTTCGTGGGTTAAGTTAGCGCCGATATCCACCAAAGGGGTACTAGGCCGAAACTGTAGTGCTTCGGGTAAAAAATCATCGGCATACGCAGTGGTCAAAGGTGTCTCCCATTCAATATGCAAAGGCACCATTGTAACGGTATGCGCGAGCATCGACTAATGCATCAACGTTCCCCTACCAGCGCGCTCATGCGTTACACTGTGCGCCTCACGATTAAGGAGGACACCGCGTGACCCTGTTACGACTCGAACAGCTGCAACTCGCCTACGGCACCCATGTACTACTCAATCGCGCCGACCTGACGGTTGAAAAAGGCGAGCGGCTGGCGCTGGTCGGGCGCAATGGCACCGGCAAGTCCACTCTGCTGAAGCTGGTAGCGGGGGATATCCTGCCCGACGATGGCTCCATCTGGCGCGCACCTGGTCTCAAGATTGGCGTGTTGGCTCAGGAGTTACCCGAGTCATCTGGCTTGACCATTTTCGATATGGTCGCCCAAGGGCTTCCAGAAGCCGGAGAGCTGCTCTCCGAGTACGACCATCTGATCAATGATCCCGACCCTGATATGGATCGCATGGCGACCCTGCAAACGCGCCTGGAAGCCATTGATGGCTGGTCGTATCACCAGCGTATCGATACGGTGCTCACGCGCTTAGGCTTGCCCCCTGAGGCTGAAATGAGCTCGCTCTCCGGTGGCTGGCGCCGCCGAGTAGCGCTGGCGCGCGCTCTGGTTGCTGAGCCCGACCTGCTGCTGCTTGATGAGCCTACCAACCATTTGGACTTAGACACCATTGCCTGGTTGGAAGAGCAACTGCTGGCCTTTAATGGCGCAGTACTGCTGATTACGCACGATAGGGCGTTTCTTTCCAAGCTAGCGACCAATATTCTGGAGCTGGACCGTGGCCAGCTAGGGCGCTACCCCGGCAAGTACGAAGAGTATCAGGCCCGTAAGCAGCATGAGCTTGAAGTGGAAGCACGGGAGAACGCTGAATTCGATAAAAAACTCGCTCAAGAGGAAGCCTGGATTCGTCAGGGCGTTAAAGCACGGCGTACCCGCAACGAAGGCCGGGTTCGTGCGCTGGAAGCGATGCGTAACGAACGCAGCCAGCGCCGTGAACGCCAGGGTAATGCCAACTTAACGGTGGATCGCGGCGAGCGCACCGGTAAGCGCGTTGTGGAGCTGCAAGGCGTCACCCAGCGCTTTGGCGATGACGTAATACTGCGTGATATTAACCTTGAAGTACTGCGCGGCGACCGTATCGGTTTCCTGGGGCGCAACGGCGCGGGCAAGACAACCCTATTGAAAATCCTGCTGGGCGAGCTGGAACCCACTGAAGGCAAGGTGCAGATGGGCACCAATCTAAAAGTGGCCTATTTCGATCAGCTGCGTGCCGGGCTGGAGCTTGATAAAACCGTGTATGACAACGTTGCTCAGGGCAGTGATCGCGTCAGCGTGGGCGGTAAAGATCGCCATGTGATGAGTTACCTGCAGGACTTTCTGTTCACACCTGAGCGGGTACGCCAACCGGTGAAAGCGCTCTCTGGTGGTGAGTCCAACCGCCTGCTGCTTGCCAAGTTGTTTACTCAGCCAGCTAACGTGCTGGTACTCGATGAGCCGACCAACGACCTCGACATGGAAACTTTGGAGTTGCTTGAAGAGCTGCTTCTCGATTTCGATGGCACGCTACTGCTGGTTTCCCACGACCGTACCTTTATGGATAACGTGGTAACCAGCATGCTCGCCTTTGAAGGCGATGGCGTGGTGCGTGAATACGTGGGCGGCTATACCGATTGGATTCGCCAGGGCGGCAAGTTACCTCCAGCGCCTTGGGAAGGGGCGGCGCGTCAGCGTACTGAACCCACCTCAGAAACGCCTAAAAAGGTGGCCGAAGCTCCTGCTGCCCCGGCTAAGAAAAGCGTTAAGCTCTCCTACAACTTGCAGCGTGAGTTAGATGCGCTGCCCGCTGAAATAGAACGCCTTGAGAGTGAAGTAGAGGCGCTAGAGAGCGAGATTGGTGACCCAGCGTTTTATCAGCAAGAAGCAGAAGCCGTTACGGCTAAACTTCAGTCCCTTGAGAAAGTGCAGAAAACGCTAGAAGTAGCCATGGAGCGTTGGATGGAGCTGGAAGCGATGGCCGCTGGGGAATAGATGTAGCAACGATAAAAGGCGCCGAATGGGCGCCTTTTTCGTAGCGATATAAAGAAAGGGTCTACTCGTCGCTTTTTTCGCCTTTTTTGCCCACGCGTACCGCAAGAACATCGCACTGAGCGCCGTGCAGCACGCCGGTAGAGGTTGAACCTAGCAGTAACGCAAAACCATGGCGACCGTGGGAGCCCACTACGATCAAGTCCACATCATGCTCTTCGGCAAACCGGTGGATTTCGGTATCGGGCATACCCACGACAACATGCTGGTCAGCCTCAGCAATATGCGGCGCGGCAATTTCGGCTAAGCGTTTTTTGGCATGTTCATCCAACTGGTCTTGGATGCTGGTCAAATCCATCGGTATATCACCACCATAGGCAAACCCAAGCGGTTCCAGGGTATGCATAATGGAGATTTTGGCTTGATCGTTGCGGGCTGCGATTGCCACGGCACGTTCCAGGATCTTGTGGGAGTCTTTGGTTAAGTCAACGGCAACTAAAATGTGGTGATAGCTCATGGCATATCTCCTTAGCGTGGGTAACACTAGTTCACAAAGAATAATGGAGGCTCTTTGTTCAATGACCGTTACTTTAGATGGCGTGCCTTATTTTAACAATGATCCGTGTTTTAACCATGACGTGTATCAAAACAACGACCTGAGTCATGATGGTTAGAATAGCTTATACAGTGTGGCTCACGTTAAAGGAAATGTAGAGATGGAATGGCTAATTATTATAGCAATTTTGATGTTTGTCATCGCACCGGTGATGTGGCTAAAGCCCAGTCCACGCCAGAGGCGCCAGCAGACGTTGCGCACGCAAATTGCCAAGCAAGGCGTAACTATCAAACTGGAAAAACCACCGCTTCACCACTTTAAAGGGACGATGCCTGCCTACCGGTGGCACTATCCTCAGTCAGCACCTGGGCCGGATTTCCTTTTGGTCAGAGACAGCAATGCGAGTGAAGCTTTAGCACCGTATCATGCGGGCTGGCGGTGGCGCATAGCCCCTTTGCGGCCGCTTCCCGATAATGCCGAGATACCGTTAAAAGCACTGCTTGAGCGTTTGCCACAAGACGCGCTGGTGATACAGTCGACTCCCTACGCGCTGACCCTATGGTGGTGGGAGTCGCAAACCGCTGAACGATTCACGACATATTTGCCTGAGTTTAAGCAACTGATTGATACTCTTCAGGGCCATGTCGATCGGCCCAACGGTCAACCGCTCAAAGGGACAGAGCAGACTGCGCCAACCTCAAAGAATGATCATGAGGCTGGGCCGTCTTGATCCCGGGCCTGAATGGCTAACCCGTTGGCTTCAATCACCGCCAGCCATTCATTGAGCTGTTCAAGGTTCTCCTCGCTCAAGCCTGCAAACATCTCCTTACGCGCCTGCTGGGCAACACTGTCGATTTTTTCCAACAATGGCATAGCGGCTGGCGTCAGATAGATACGTTTGCTACGGCGGTCATTGTCACAGGCACGGCGTTCCACCAAACCTTGCTCTTCAAGCTGGCCGAGAGTGCGCACCAAGGACGGTGCCTCAACACCAATGGCGCGGGCAAGATCGCACTGTGGGTGCCCCTCGCCCATACGCCACAAGTGATAGAGCGTGACCCAACGCGTTTGCGTTAAGCCTAAGGGGGCAAGTCGTCGATCTAGAATTGAACGCCATAGATGCGGCAAGCGTGCGATACGAAAACCAATCGTTGAAGCCATAAGTAACTAGCTACCAATAAATGTGAGTAAGCGAATTGTCATAAGCTGCGCCACTGAATGCAAGGCGATTAACAATTCAGTCATCCGGTTGCGCCTCTGCATCATTAGTGCGGCCCGGTACAAAGCGCCGTAAGTTCAATCCGCTTAAGCCACTGGCATGTATTTCTCCATCGGCTAGTGAAGCCTGCTGGCTATCCTCTGCCACCTCAAAGCGTATTAATCCTAAGCGCTGCCCAGTGCTTGTCATAATGTCGATGCGCCACTGCCCGGTTGGATCTTCTGGGAAGTTTTGTTTGTGACTCCATGCGCGGTATCCCTGCTCGCGTCCGCCGTTGATGTTAAGTTCCACTACGTCCATCGGCTCACCATTATGATGCCAAGCATGGGTAATGGTTTCACTCAGTCCACGCGGTGCCCGTATAGCGGTGTATACATAAAGGCCATTTTCGCTGATGGCTTGGGGCGTTAGCGTCATAGAACCCTGAGGAAGGCGCTGCTCAACGTCGAACCCAGGAGAAAGAGCACTGCTGGTCATCCATAGGCTGGCAGGTGGCACCCAAATACGCCCAAGCCAAGCGCCGTAGGCTAAGAACAGCGTTAATCCAAAAAAAGCAAACCAGCGTTTGAGAGAGCTTTGCTTTAATAGGTGCCAAAAGCTGGGTAAGGCCACCAGAACCGTGATTCCTAGAGCCAGCAGCAGACTCTGACCGGTGGCAAGATGCACCATAATGGGCAGCGTCACCAGCAATACTAGGAACACGCACATCGCGTGGAATAAAAAGTAAAGACTGCGCCACCGCTCGGCAATTTTAAAATAGATGGGATCGATGATAGACAGAAGCGCCATGATGCCCACCAGAAGCGCAAACAGCGTTTGGCCGCTATTCCATACCGTGGTGACTAAAATAAACGGCAATGTGAAAAAAAGCGTTTCCTGATGAATCATCTGGGCAATAAATGTCGTTACGCCTCTTGGCGGAGTAGGGTGGCCACGACGTTTTAACCAGCGACTGATTAACCCTTCGGAAAGCAGTAGCGTCCAGGCGAACAATAGCCCTAATGCCAGCGCAGCTCCCAACCACTGCTGACGATCGACCAGAAAGAAACTGCCTAACCCGGCAGTAAATGCCATGGGCGGCCATAGCCAGCTCCATGGCTTTAGTCGCTCGACAATGCTTTCTATATGCCGCTGAACGGTGGCAATGCGGGATGGCGTGAGCAGTGCGCCCATAGACAGTTAACCTGCAAAATAATTGGAAGCGTGATCCTAGCAGCATGAACGCCCGCAGGGGAGTGCTGGTCTCAGTAGATGGATAAATTAGCCAAAAGTCAGGGCTTGACGAACACAGGCAACTCAACCAAGCTAAAGCAATCAAACGGCCGTATGAAATCGATTGGGTTGTGTTGACCGTATATTTCTATTGGTCGAATAAAAGTGTGGCGGGTTCCTTTTATGGAACCAACCCGAATTGTGGAGAGAGCGCGGATGATCTACCAAGGCAACGCCATCACGGTGGCACGTCGTGACACCCCGAGTGGCAATGACATCGCTATGCTCACTTTTGATCTGAAAGGTGAGTCCGTCAACAAACTATCCAGCGCAGTGGTGGCAGAGCTGGGTGAAGCCGTCAAAGCAATCCAAGCTGAAAATAGTTTAAAAGGCTTATTGATTGCTAGTGGTAAAGAAGTGTTTATCGTCGGTGCAGATATTACTGAGTTTCACAACCTCTTTGATAAAGGTGAAGAGTACCTAGTTGAGATGAATCTCAAGGTACACGATATTTTCAATGCCATCGAAGACCTGCCTTTCCCCACCGTTACCGCGATTAACGGGTTGGCCCTAGGGGGCGGCTGTGAAGTATTGCTAACCACCGATTTTCGCGTGATGAGCGAGAAAGCCAAGATTGGGCTGCCGGAAACTAAGCTCGGCATTCTGCCCGGTTGGGGCGGCTGTGTGCGCCTCCCACGTATTATCGGCGCTGATAACGCTATCGAATGGATTGCTGGTGGCACGGAAAACCGCGCTGATGCTGCTCTGAAGATGAGCGCTGTGGATGCCGTGGTCAGCGCCGAGCAGTTGGAAGATGCCGCGCTGGATATCCTTGATCGCGCCAATGCCGGTGAGCTGGATTATCAGGCGCGTCGTGCTGAAAAGACCAGCCCGCTGAAGCTCAACCCGATTGAGCAGATGATGGCGTTTGAAACCGCCAAAGGCTATGTCGCTGGTAAGGCTGGGCCGCACTATCCCGCGCCGGTTGAAGCGATCAAAGTGATACAGAAAGGCGCTGGTGAAGAGCGCGGCCGTGCCCAGGCAATTGAAGCCAAAGCGTTCGCCAAGCTAGCGCTAAGCAGCGTAGCGTTCAACCTGGTCGGCCTGTTCCTCAATGATCAAGTGGTCAAAAAGAAGGCCAGCAACTACGAGAAGCAAGCTCAGCCGGTGAAGCAAACGGCGGTGCTGGGTGCTGGCATTATGGGTGGCGGTATCGCGTATCAGAGTGCCTCTAAAGGCACGCCGATCCTGATGAAAGACATTAAGGACGACGCGATAGAGTTAGGTCTGAAAGAAGCCCGTAAACTGTTTGCCAAACAGGTAGAGCGTAAGAAGCTGACTACCGAGCAAATGGCTGAAAAGCTCACCAACATCCGCCCGACGCTCTCTTACGGTGATTTTGATAACGTTGACCTTGTTGTCGAAGCCGTTGTTGAGAATCCCAAGGTCAAAGACGCCGTACTTACCGAAGTGGAAGGCGTGGTGGGCGAGAACACTATTCTCACCTCCAATACCTCAACCATCTCGATCAACCGTTTGGCGCAAAACCTAAAGCGGCCGGAAAACTTTTGCGGTATGCACTTCTTTAACCCTGTGCACCGCATGCCGCTGGTGGAAGTTATCCGTGGTGAGAAAACCTCGGACGCCGCCGTTGCTGCCACCGTGGCCTACGCTCGCGCCATGGGCAAAACGCCGATTGTAGTTAACGACTGCCCCGGCTTCTTGGTCAACCGTGTGCTGTTCCCCTACTTTGGTGGCTTTAGCTTCCTGGTGGAGCAGGGCGCTGACTTCCAGCGCGTTGATAAAGTGATGGAGAAGTTTGGCTGGCCCATGGGCCCGGCCTACTTGCTGGATGTGGTCGGTTTAGACACTGCCGTTCATGCCAATGACGTCATGGCCGAAGGCTTCCCTGATCGTATGGCCCGAGATGGCAAAACCGCCATTCAGGTCATGTACGACAATGACCGTTTGGGTCAGAAGAACGACAAGGGTTTTTATGCCTACGAAGAGGACAAGAAGGGTAAGCCGAAGAAAGTGATCGACGAAGCGGCTTACGCATTGGTCAAAGAGGTGGTGAAGGAGCATAAAGAGTTTTCCGACGAAGACATCATCGCGCGCATGATGGTGCCGCTCTGCTTGGAAACCGTACGCTGTTTGGAAGATGGCATTGTCGCGACGCCGGCTGAAGCCGATATGGCGTTGATCTATGGCATCGGCTTCCCACCATTCCGCGGTGGCGCTCTGCGCTACATCGATGCGATGGGCGTGGCTGAGTTTGTGAAACTTGCGGAAGGGCTAGCCGAAGAGCTGGGGCCGCTATACGCGCCCACCGATAAGCTGCGTCAGATGGCTCAAAATGGCGAGTTATTTTATTCCAACGATAAGTCTGACAACCAAGCCTAACCACCACGCATAGGAGATAAGAGATGAGTTTGAGTCCGAGAGATATTGTGGTGGTTGACGGTGTCCGTACCGCCATGGCGAAAGCCAAGAATGGTGCTTTTCGTAACGTTCGCGCTGAGAACCTCTCCGCTGCGGCCATGCAGGCACTATTTACTCGTAACCCAAACCTAGACCCGTCGGAAGTTGATGATGTGATCTGGGGCTGTGTGAATCAGACGCTTGAGCAATCAATGAATATTGCTCGCAACGCGGCGATTATGACCGGTATTCCCCGTTCGGTACCTGCGCAAACGGTCAACCGGTTGTGCGGTTCTTCGATGACGGCGTTGCATATCGCGGCGGCCAACATCAAAGCGGGCATGGGTGATTTCTTTATCATCGGTGGCGTGGAGCATATGGAGCACGTACCCATGGCCCACGGCGTTGACGTCAACCCTGCAGCCAGCAAATACGCGGCCAAAGCGGCGATGATGATGGGGCTCACCGCTGAACTGCTGGGCAAAATGCACGGCGTTTCCCGAGAAGAGCAGGACAAGTTTGGCGTGCGTTCCCACCAGCGCGCTCAAGCGGCGATGGAGAAGGGCTACTTCGATAATGAAATTATCGGTGTTGAAGGCCACGATCAGCGCGGCTTCAGGGTGATGGTTCAGCGCGATGAGGTTATTCGCCCCGACTCTACCCTGGAGTCTATGGCGAGCCTCAAGCCGGTATTTGATCCGCGCAACGGTACCGTGACTGCGGGTACGTCCTCGGCGCTTTCTGTCGGCGCCTCGGCAATGGCAGTGATGAGCTACGAGCGCGCTCAAGCACTGGGCTTAGAGCCCATCGCGAGAGTGCTTTCGACCGGCGTGGCAGGTTGCGATGCGTCCATCATGGGCTATGGTCCGGTACCTGCGTCCAAGAAAGCGCTTAAAGCCGCTGGCCTGTCAGCCGCGGATATTCAAACCGTTGAGCTCAACGAAGCTTTCGCCGCTCAGGGTATCCCAGTGTTGAAAGATTTAGGATTCCTGGATGCTCTGGACGATAAGGTTAACCTCAACGGTGGTGCCATTGCCCTTGGACACCCGCTGGGCTGCTCGGGCTCGCGTATCTGCACCACGCTGTTGAACGTAATGCAGCAGCGCGATACCACCCTGGGCTTGGCGACCATGTGTATCGGCATGGGGCAGGGCGTTGCAACGGTGTTTGAACGACTGAAATAACCATAGCGCTTAGGTACTTAAACGGCATCCTTCGAGGTGCCGTTTTTATTTGTCAGGTTTTTGTTCAGAAAAGCACTATTCAGGTTCAGATTGAAAAGCCGTGCGGTGAAAATCCGCTGCGGCTTGAACTTCCGCAATACCGCAGGTATCGGGTACCGGTACTGTGTTGCCCGCCAGAACCGCGAGCACCGCCCTTGTACCGTTGGCCAGTGACTCAAGGTTGTAGCCGCCCTCTAATACGAATACCAAACGGCCCTCGCAGTGCTGTTCGGCCAGCTGTTGCATAAAGCCGGTTAGCGCGCCAAATCCTTCGTAGGAGACGTTGAGCGCCAAGTCATGCCAGTGGGGGTCAAAGCCTGCTGATACTAAAATGATATCAGGTTTAAACCAGGCAGCTGCTGGCGCCAGGATGTCGCGAAAGGCTTTCAAATACGCTTCATCACCGGCGCCAGCAGGTAGTGGTACGTTGATGGTGGTGCCTTCCCCCAAACCGGCGCCTACTTCTTCCAGGTGGCCAGAACCGGGGTAGAAGGGGGCGGCGCGGTGAATATCAAAAAACATCACGTCGGGCTCTGCCCAGAAAATATCCTGAGTACCATTGCCGTGGTGGGCGTCCCAATCAACAATGAGCACTCTTTCGCAACCTAGCGCGCTGCGGGCATGGGCTGCCGCTACAGCTACATTGTTAAACAAGCAAAAGCCGCGGGCGCGAACGGGTTCTGCGTGGTGCCCTGGCGGGCGCACAAGAGCAAAGGCGCTTTTAGTGCGTTTTTCCATCACTGCTTCCACTGCGGCAATAGCCGTTCCAGCGGCGACTTCAGCGGCATCAACGCTACCCGGTGAAACCGCGGTGGTGTCCACATCCAGCCAGGCATTTTTACCGCGCAGGCTGAAAATGTCGCTTAGATAGGAAGTAGTATGCACACGCGCTAACTGCTCATGGGTAGCCGCTTTACCCCCTTCAATTTTTAAACCTTCAATGGGGGCTCTCTCAAGCAGCTGTTGAATAGCGGTTAATCGCCCAGGGTGCTCAGGATATTTCCAAGGCACAGGTAAGCCAGCAAGCAGATGGCGAATACGCTTATCGATTCGCTGAGGTAGAAAATCGGCATCAATGTTGGGTTCGTGAGCGAGTACGCGATCATCATAAAAGGCAATGACGTTGTGCATAATGGCTACCTAAGAATCGTGCGTTGATTACTCTCAATCGCACTGAATGCACGAAGTGCTTACCTGCAGTAAGGCAGGCTGCGCGTTTTTATACAATGCCGCTTTCAACACTAAATGCTAAGGTCATGCTAATTTCTTCTACTTGATCTGCAAACGTTGGCTGCCATTCACCGCGTAAAATGAGAGGGGGCTGTACCCAGCGCCAGCGTAAGCCAGTCACGATGCTTTCTACTGCGCGCTGAGTGCCCGTGCCGTCATGGCCTGCACGGATATAGAGCGCACAGGGCAATCCTTGCTTTTTTTCTAGAACAGAATAGTAGGTGCGGTCAAAGAAATCTTTTAGCGCGCCACTCATATAGCCCAGATTCTCCGTGGTACCGAGCAAGATGGCATCGCAGGCTAGTACATCCTCTGGGCCTGCCTCTAAAGGCGCTTTCACTACGCACTGCACCTGCTCAAGATCAGGATGACTAGCGCTCCGCGCGGCCGCTTCGCGCAGAAGGCGGGTGTTCGCCGACGGGGCATGAGCAATCACTAACAGTTGTTTACTAAATTCATTACTCAATTCAGCATTCATAGCAAAGACCTAATTGAAACGTGGGGCAGCAAGGGGTTGCGCCACATATTGAAAATGCCACACTGCTTAAGAGTCTTAAAGTTGAGAAGCAATATGTCCAGTAAGACATTGATCAATGTCTATTACGATGCCCAGTGCCCTCTTTGTCGACAAGAGCGTCGGCGCTATGAGCGCTGGTCGGGGCGCCATGCAAAAGATATCGGTTGGCTTGATGTGGGCGAACATGAGCAAGCCCTACGTGCAAAGGGTGTTGACCCTGCAGTAGCGCTACGCTCTCTGCATGTCGAAACCGAGCAAGGTCAATTAATAGAAGGTATTGACGCCTACCGTTTGTTGATGAAGCGTGTTCCGTTACTGGTCCCGGTCGCTTGGCTGATTGGCTTGCCTGGGATTAAACCAGCACTGCGAACCCTTTATGATGTGTGGGTAAAGCGTCGCCTAAAGAAACAGGGCCGATGGCCTCTTTAATGTCTAGCAAAGGAAGCCTGACAATGCAGCGAAGTGCGCTATATCTAAGGGTGGTAGGGGTAGGTGTAAGCTTATTGCTCGCGGGCTGTGCCGGTGGACAGCATCCTTCGCCCACCCCTAGCCAGACAGCGGCTGATGCACCGTTAGCCAGCCCGCAACCCGCGCCTGCCGCCACGACAGCGCCGGAGGCCGCCACGGCGCGTGACTGGGTGCCGCCGCTATTTATCAGTCCCGAAGAGGAAGCGTCCTACTATGTTAGCCGTTTGGCAGATCGGCGTTTTGTGACCAGCTACGGTGATCGTGACAACCGTCGTCCCTGGTACATTGCCGCTGAGCAATTAGGCGAAATAGGGCTTCCTGCTGTTCCACTGCTGTTTGCTCGGTTGAACACCAGCGATGCGTATGAACAAATGCTGGTTCTCTACGCGCTTCAGCTAGCCACTCAAGATCCTCAGCTAATGGTTCGAACAGGTGGCGATTACGTTCAGTTAGGGGTAGTACTTGACCCCACACATAATGCTGAGAATGTGGCGTCTGCTCAGCAGTGGTGGCAACAACACGCTGAGCAGGTGACCCGCTGATTAATAGCCTTCACACTCAGCAGCGGCTCATCAGATAAATCAAGGCATTAGATAAACCAAGGCCCATCAGATAGACCGAGGAGAAAAGCATGGCATTTGCACTTTCATCAATGCAGGTTACCAGCCCAGCGTTTGCTGATCATCAAGCGATTCCTTCCAAGCACACTGGTGAGGGGGAAAATGTTTCGCCTGCCCTAGCTTGGAAAGATGCCCCTGAGGGAACCCAGGGTTTCGCTGTTATCTGTCACGATCCAGATGCTCCTTTGGTCAAGGATGGCAGCTACGGCTTTGTACATTGGGTGCTCTATAACTTGCCCGCTGATACCCATGAGTTAACTGAAAAGAGTGTTGTGGGCACTGCTGGCGCCAATGATAAAGGCGAAGTTGGTTACTTTGGTCCGATGCCCCCTGAAGGGCATGGTAAACATCTTTACTATTTCTGGGTGTTAGCGCTGGACCATCAAACGTCGTTGCCTGAAGGGCTGACGCTTGCCGAGCTTCTCAAAGAAATAGAGCCTAATCTGCTAGGCATGAATCGTTTGGTAGGCACGTATCAGCGTGATTGATCGCATCCGCAAAAGTAGACAAGCGGAATAATCCGTGTAGGCTCCATCGCTTTCTTAGACCTTGAACCAGACTTTTCTTTTAGCCAAGCGATGGAGCCTTCCTATGAGTGATCTGCCTAACTGTCCTGCCTGCGCTTCCGAATTTAGCTACGATGATGGGCTTCAATACGTCTGCCCAGAGTGTGGCCACGAGTGGTCAAAGGTAGCAGAGGAGAGCGCTGAAGAAGCTTCAGGCGTGCGCGATGCTAACGGCAACATGTTGGTCGACGGCGATAGTGTCACGGTGATCAAGGATTTGAAGGTTAAAGGCAGTTCACTGGTGGTTAAAGTAGGCACCAAAGTGAAGAGTATCCGGTTGGTGGGCGGCGATCACGATATCGACTGTAAAATAGACGGCATCGGCCCGATGAAGCTTAAATCTGAATTTGTTAAGAAAGCCTAGTGTTAAACCAGACAGTCAAAAAAATAGCCCTCTGATGTCAGGGGGCTATTGATTTATCAGCCCTCGACTTTTACGCAGTAGTATTAATTTGCGTACCGACGCTTCCACTTGTGGCCAGCTGTGGCGCCTGGGCAACGCTGTCCATTAGCGCAGTAATATGCGTTGCTTGTCCGTCTAACGCCTCTTTAAAAACGTTAAACTGGGCCTGCTGGACTACTTGCACCTGCTGCATCGCCATTGAGGCGCTGACCATATTGTTGACTGCTGAATCCATCTTTTAATCCTCGAATAGCAAGCCGCCATCCAGAGCGATGGCACTCAATACTCAATCGAAATTACCAGACGCTGTTCATACATGCAAAGCGATAGCCAGCAGCAGTATAAAGCTAATAGCTTTTTTAAATGATAATGATTGTTGTTTTTGATG
The DNA here is from genome assembly GCF_037070215.1 of Vreelandella arctica. NCBI lineage: Bacteria > Pseudomonadati > Pseudomonadota > Gammaproteobacteria > Oceanospirillales > Halomonadaceae > Vreelandella > Vreelandella arctica. Next base: position 22,917 of record NZ_JBANSN010000026.1, read on the forward strand.
CGATTAGCGTCGATCGTGCTGTTATTTTGCTCAAATTGCTAACCATTTGGCTCAAGGGCTTCACATCAAATTTATACAGGACTAAAATGGTACTCAATTGATGCAGCCAACGAGTTGATTGACTGCGTACCAAGCACATAAAAGGGGAGTCGACATGCTCAAGCTTTCTCGGCTGACAGATTATGCCGCTGTAGTGATGGCACAAATTGCCCGTCACTCCCAAGCATCACATGCAGCGGCCGACTTGGCTGAGGCTGTGCAGCTGCCACACCCCACGGTAAGTAAAACACTTAAAATGTTGGCACGTGCGGGGCTGTTGGTTTCCCAGCGTGGTGCTCAAGGCGGTTATCGCTTGGCGCGGCCAGCATCACAGATTACGGCAGCCGACATTATTGCGGCGATTGAAGGCCCTGTTGCCATGACCGAGTGTAGCCAAGCGGAAGGCGATTGCGAACTTGTGGCTACCTGTGGTGTGGCTGACAACTGGCAGCGGGTTTCATTGGCGATGCGAACGCTGCTTGAAAGCGTGACCTTAGCGCATTTAGCCGATACAGCGCCGATTAAATTGCCGGTGCAATTGCCAATTCAAACGATCAGCCTGTCGGCAGCGTCTGCCTAACAGCGGCGCAAGTACAGCAGGCCTACTTTATTATTAAAGGCGATGATCTCGCCACCCAACTGCCCGGAGGGTATCACCATGGCAAGCGAAGAAATGGAACAGTTGGTTCGTCGCGAATACAAAGACGGCTTCGTAACCGATATTGAAAGCGACACCCTGCCACCTGGCCTGGATGAAAACACCATCGCCTTTATTTCCAAGAAGAAGGGCGAACCCGAGTGGATGCTGGAGTGGCGCCTGGATGCCTATCGTCAGTGGTTGAAGATGGAAGCGCCATCTTGGGCGCATCTTGATTATCCACCGATCGATTACCAATCGATTTCCTATTTCAGTGCGCCGAAGCGCCCGGAAGACGGCCCGCAGAGCCTGGATGAAGTCGACCCCAAGCTGCTGGAAACCTATGAGAAGTTGGGCATTCCGCTGCACGAACGTGCGGCGCTGGCAGGCGTGGCAGTAGACGCAGTATTCGACTCGGTGTCGGTTGCGACCACTTTCAAAAAACAGCTGGGTGAGGCAGGCGTGATTTTCTGCTCCATCTCCGAAGCTATCCGCGACTACCCAGAGCTGATCAAACAGTATCTGGGCACCGTGGTGCCCGTGGCAGATAACTACTTTGCGGCGCTGAACTCAGCGGTGTTCACCGACGGCTCCTTCGTGTTCGTTCCAGAAGGTGTGACCTGCCCGATGGAGCTGTCCACTTACTTCCGCATTAACGCGGCCAACACCGGCCAGTTTGAGCGCACGCTGATTATTTGCGAAAGCCGCGCCCAGGTTTCCTACCTGGAGGGCTGTACCGCGCCAATGCGCGATGAAAACCAGCTGCACGCCGCGGTGGTAGAGCTTGTCGCCCTAGACGACGCCTATATCAAATACTCCACGGTACAGAACTGGTATCCCGGTGATGAGAATGGCAAGGGCGGTATCTACAACTTTGTAACCAAGCGCGGCGATTGTCGTGGCGACCGCTCGCGGATTAGCTGGACTCAAGTTGAAACTGGCTCGGCGATTACCTGGAAATATCCTTCCTGCGTACTGCGCGGCAAAGACAGTATCGGCGAGTTTTACTCTGTCGCCGTGACTAACGGACGCCAACAGGCCGATACCGGCACCAAGATGATTCACATTGGCGAAGGTACCCGTTCGTATATCGTTGCTAAAGGTATCTCTGCCGGTCGCAGCAATCAGTCGTATCGCGGCTTGGTGAAAATCGGCCCGCGCGCCAAAGGGGCACGTAACTTTACCCAGTGTGACTCTTTGCTAATTGGCGATAAGTGCGGTGCGCACACCTTCCCTTATCAAGAAATTGGCAACAGTACGGCGACCATTGAGCACGAAGCGACCACTTCTAAAATCGGTGAAGACCAGCTGTTCTACTGCCAGAGCCGCGGTATCTCGGAAGAAGACGCGGTCAGCATGATTGTGAATGGCTTCTGTAAAGACGTCTTCCAAGAGCTGCCGATGGAGTTTGCCGTAGAAGCGGAAGCGCTGCTTAACGTCACCCTGGAAGGCGCAGTAGGTTAAGTCCTAGCCGTTCAGTCACTCATTTTATTAGTGTCGCCGTAGCGACTCGCCAGAATTAGAAGGTAATCAATATGTTGCAAGTGAATGATTTACACGTCACCGTCGAAGGCAATGAAATCCTGAAAGGCCTCACCCTGACTATCAACGCGGGTGAAGTGCACGCCATCATGGGGCCGAACGGCGCGGGTAAATCGACGCTATCGGCGGTCATCGCTGGTAAGGATGGCTATGAAGTTACCCAGGGCACCATTACCTTTGAAGGCAAAGACGTGCTCGAAATGGAAATTGAAGAGCGCGCCCAGGCTGGTTTGCTGCTGGGTTTCCAGTACCCGGTTGAGATCCCTGGGGTTAAAAACATCTACCTACTGAAGTCGGCGCTTAATGCCCAGCGCGTAGCGCGTGGCGAGGGCGAAATGCCAGCGCCGGAGTTTATGAAGCTGGTGAAAGAGAAGCTTGGTTACATGAAAATGGACGCCAGCTTCCTACAGCGCGCCGTTAACGAAGGCTTCTCTGGCGGTGAGAAAAAGCGTAACGAGATCCTGCAAATGCTAGTGCTTCAGCCGAAGCTTGCCATGCTCGACGAGATCGACTCCGGCCTGGATATCGACGCCATGAAAGTGGTCGCCGATGGTGTCAACAGCCTGCGCGCTGAAGACCGCGCTATCCTGCTGGTGACTCACTACCAGCGTCTGCTCGACTACATTATTCCGGACAAAGTCCACGTCTTGGTCGATGGCCGTATCGTGAAAACTGGCGACGCGGAACTAGCCAAGCAACTGGAAGCCAATGGGTACGAAGGTATCGAGGAGTCTGTGGCATGAGCGATACGCAAACCTTTTTAGACACGCTGAAGGCGCGCAGCTCGAGCTACACGGCAGAGCCCACCTGGATTGCCGCTCGGCGCCAAGCGGGTGCTGCACGTTTTGAAGCGCTGGGTTTCCCCACTAGGCGTGATGAAGAGTGGAAGTACACCGATGTGCGCTCGATCGCCCAGGGCAACTTTGCGCTCGCCGACAACGCCGAGTTCTCTCAGGCCAGTGCCGCGGCACTGACGCTGCCCATTGATGCTTATCGCCTGACGTTTGTAGATGGCGTTTTCTCGTCGGCGCTCTCGGATGTGGACTCGCTCCCGTCAAGTGTCCAGGTATTACCGCTCTCTAAAGCGTTAGCAGAGAATCACGAAGCGGTTGGTGGCCCGCTGGGGCGCTTAACCGGGGTGGATTTCTCACCGTTTGCGGCGCTGAATACGGCGTTTATGGAAGAGGGCGCTGTGGTTCGCATTGCACCGGGAACAGTCGTTGAGAAACCTATCCTGCTGCAGTTTCTGTCCCGCGCTGGCCAGCCGGTGATGTGCCACCCGCGCGTACTGGTGGAAGCAGGTAGCCGCAGCGAAGCCACGCTGATTGAACACTACACCGGCGAAAGCGAAGCGACCAACTTCACCAACGTCGTGGGTGAACTGATGCTTGATCGTGGGGCGATACTGGCTCACTACAAGCTGCAGGAAGCACCGTTGGGCGATATGCACGTGGCGAGCATTCATGTCGAGCAGAGCCGCGATACGCGCTATACCTCGTACAACCTGAGCCTGGGTGGCGCACTGGTGCGCAACGACTTGATCAGTGATTTGAACGGCCAGGGCGCTGAAACTAATTTTCTGGGCCTGTTCTTTGGTCAAGGACGCCAACACGTCGATAACCACACCAAGGTCAACCACAACGCACCGCTGACGTTCTCCAATGAGAACTACAAGGGCATTCTGGATGACCGCGCTCACGGCGTGTTTAACGGCAAGGTCTACGTCAAGCGCGATAGTCAGAAGATTGAAGGGTTTCAGAGCAATCAAAACCTACTGCTGTCGGATCGTGCCCACATCGATGCCAAGCCTGAGCTTGAAATCTACGCCGATGATGTTAAGTGCTCACACGGCACCACTACCGGCCAGCTGGACGAAGAGGCGATCTATGCCCTGCGCACGCGCGGTATCGATGAAGCCACCGCACGAGGCCTGCTAACCCTCGCCTTTGCGGGAGAGGTGTTGGATAAAGTTAGCCTGGATGCGATTGCCGAGCGCGTTGAACTCGCGGTTGCGGGTAAGTTGCCGGAGCGCTTTAATCTTGCTGGGCTTGTTGAAGCGGCAGCCGCAATTAACGACTAGCTCTTTAAGACCCGCTTTTAAAGGCCCGCTTTTAAAGACTAGCTTCAAGGGCTCAACGAGGAGTGATTGATGCCAAATACCGTTATTGAGCAGGCGCCCGCGCAAGTGCAAGCACCCTTTGATGTCGCCCGTCTGCGTCAGGATTTTCCGGTGCTTGCCCGTGAAGTGCACGGCAAACCGTTAATCTACTTAGACAATGCGGCGACTAGCCAGACGCCTCAACAGGTGATTGACGTTTTTAGCGATTACTACTCGCGCTATAACGCCAATATTCACCGTGGGCTACATACCCTCGCCGATGAGGCGACGGCGGCGTTCGAAGGCACGCGTCACAAGGTTCGGGCTTTTCTCAACGCGGAAGATGCGCGTCAGATCATCTTTACCCGTGGCACTACGGAAGCCATTAACTTAGTCGCTCAAAGCTGGGGGCGTAAAAACCTTGCCCCTGGCGATGAAGTGCTGATTTCCATGTTGGAGCACCACTCCAATATCGTGCCCTGGCAACTGTTAGCCGCCGAGATCGGGTTTACCATTAAAGTGATTCCCGTTGAGGCCAATGGCGCATTGGATATGGCTGCTTATCGTGGGCTGCTGAGTGAGCGTACTAAGCTGGTAGCGGTCAATCATGTCTCTAATGCGCTAGGGACTATTAATCCTGTGCAGGAAATGGCGGCGCTTGCTCACCAGCACGGCGCCTTGATTCTGATTGATGGCGCCCAAGCTGCCCCTCATCAGATAGTCGATGTGCAGGCGATTGATGCCGACTTCTATGCGTTCTCGGGCCACAAAGTGTATGGGCCTACTGGCGTAGGCGTGCTGTATGGCAAGCAGGCTTTGCTGGCAGCGATGCCGCCTTGGCAGGGCGGCGGTGAGATGATTAAAACCGTCTCTTTCGGTGCAGGCACCACCTTCGCCGATATTCCGCACAAGTTTGAAGCCGGAACGCCCGCCATTGCGGAAGTCATTGCGCTGGGGCGTGCACTTGAGTGGGTAGAAAGCGTTGGTGTTAATGCCATCGGCAAGTGGGAAGGGCAGTTGCTTGACCGCGCGACGCAAGCGGCTGGACGAATCGATGGGCTGCGTATTTTAGGCACCGCACCGCAAAAAGCAGGCGTGCTGTCGTTTGTGGTGGAAGGGGCGCATTCGCAAGACATCGGCTTATTGATAGATCAACTCGGTGTTGCTATTCGTACCGGCCACCACTGCGCGCAGCCCTTGCTGCATCATTTCGGAGTCGATGCGACGTGCCGTGCTTCATTTGCTGCGTATAATACGCTTGAAGAAGTGGATAGCTTTATTGAAGCGCTCAACCGTGTCATTGGTATGGTGCGTTAAGGTCGGTTCTTTAAGGCCAGCTCTTTGAAGAACGTTTTTAAGGACAGATATGGATCTTGAGCAAGTAGCCAGTCTCGAACGGGGTCAACAGTTGCCGCTCCAGCGCGATGTGGAGGCTATTGCCATTCCGTTTGGAAGTACGGAAACGCTCGTCGAAGATAGCGTAGTCAGCGTCATGCAGGCTAAAGGTAGCTCGGTGAGCGTCGGTTTTGAGGGGCGACTTTTCTTGATTGAGGGGAGTAACCTTGATGCGCTGGGGCTTGAGTCGTTGCCCCGCCCTACGCTGCCTGAAACTGCGAGTGAAGAGGAAATCGAGCAGTTTGTGTGGGATCAGTTACGCACCTGCTTCGATCCAGAGATCCCCGTCAATATTGTTGATTTGGGCCTAGTTTACGGCTGCCGCATTGAGCGCCTGATCAGCGGCGAGCGCATTGCGACTATTCGTATGACGCTAACCGCCCCGGGATGCGGTATGGGCGATGTTATTGCAGCGGATGCGCGCAATAAGATTCTTGGTGCACCGCAGATCAGCAAAGTACACACCGAGATAGTCTTCAGTCCCCCCTGGAGCCGTGACATGATGAGTGACGAGGCCAAGCTTGAACTCGGCATGTTCTAACCCCAGCTGGGGAACTGGATGCATAACCTCTTGTTGAAATGGTTAAAGCGCTTACTAATGTCGCTAGGAGCACTGTCGCTGCTGGCGACATTGCTGTTTATAGGTGGCAATTTTTGGGTGCTCGCGACGACAGCTGCTTATATCGAACGTCAGCCGCAGCAGTGCCGTCCCGCTAGAGTTGGAGTCGTCTTCGGTACATCTCACTGGACGCGCAGCGGCGTTCGGAATCCGCACTTTCATGCGCGGATGCGTACTGCGGCCACCTTGATTGAACAGTCCCAGGTCGAGCACCTGTTGCTGTCTGGCGATAATCGTACCCAAGCGTATAACGAGCCACGAGCGATGTGGCGCGAGCTTTATCGGCGCGGCGTCGCATCAGAGCAATTGACCATGGATTTTGCGGGCTTTAGCACTTATGACACCCTTGCGCGGGCGCGGGATGTGTTTCAGTTGGATAAAGCGCTACTGATTACCCAGAGCTGGCACCTTCCCCGTGCGGTGTACATTGGACGTGCGTTGGGGATGGATGTTACCGGCTGTGTGGCGGATGATGCCAAGGTGGAAGTCGAGTGGCGGTTAAAACTGCGCGAGTGGGCAGCGCGTGTGGCTACCCTGGGCGATCTGTATCTATGGGGTAGGGAGCCCTATTTCCTCGGCACTCCAGAGCCCATAGAGTTTAAGAAACGTGCGCCCATCGAGCTAATTCTGCCGTCACTCAACGAACGCTTTACGGCACCCTAGCGGTGCGTGTTGCGCTTTTGCAGCGCATAGAGTTCGCGAATCAGTTTACGGCACCCCCGCATACATTCCTCTACCACCGGTTCGATAGGATCAGGTAACGGATGGGTAAAGAGCGAAGAGAGCGCCTGCATCAATACACGCTCTTGCTCTAATAACTCATTGATCAATACTTGACTATCGTTACCCACGAAGCTTTTTAGACGGCTCCAAAGCCATAAAAAGTCATCGCGTTCAACATCTGCATCCCGAGGCAGCATTTTCAAATGCGCACGGGCAAGCTCCTGCAATTTACGCATCTGCTTAAGCCGCTCAGTATAATGCGGCTTTAAAGCGTCGCGCAGTGAGGGGCGCAGGCGTTCGATATTGTCTTGGAAATAATCAATGCTATCGGCCAGCGCTTCCAATACGCTGTCCATCGCCACTTGGCGATTATCGAGAAACATGAGCGTCTACCTCCTTCGGTGACGCAGATTGTGGGGGGGACAGCGTCGATTTGCCACCCCCGAATCGGATTATTTTAAGATTTTGCCTTAGCCTTTAGGCTTGGGCGGCGCTTTACGAGCTGGAGCGGCATTTCTTTCAATGTGTTCAATGATCATGCCCGCAATATCCTTGCCGGTGGCGTTCTCAATGCCCTGCAAACCAGGCGAAGAGTTAACCTCCATAATCACCGGACCGTGATTTGAGCGTAGCAAGTCGACACCGGCAACGCGCAGGCCCATGGCCTTGGCTGCACGAATCGCCGTTGAACGCTCTTCAGGAGTGATCCGGATCACGCTGGCGGAGCCTCCGCGGTGTAGGTTCGAGCGGAATTCACCATCCGCCGCCTGACGTTTCATCGAAGCCACGACTTTATCGCCGATCACTAAGCAGCGAATATCAGCGCCGCGTGCTTCCTTAATGTACTCCTGAACCATAATATTGGCTTTCATACCCATGAAGGCCTGAATCACTGATTCCGCCGCCTGGTTCGTTTCCGCTAACACCACGCCAATTCCCTGGGTGCCTTCAAGCAGCTTAATCACCAGCGGGGCGCCTTTGACCATGGTGATCAAGTCAGGAATATCGTCTGGAGAGTGCGCAAAGCCGGTAATCGGTAGCCCCAGCCCTTTGCGTGACAATAGCTGAAGTGAGCGTAGTTTGTCCCGCGAGCGAGTAATAGACACGTTATCGTTGATAACGTAGGTGCCCATCATCTCGAACTGGCGTAACAGCGCGCACCCATAAAAGGTCACCGACGCACCAATGCGGGGGATGACCGCATCAAAGTGCTCAATTTCTTGACCTTTATAGTGAATCGAAGGGTGGTGGGAAGTAATACTCATATAGCAGCGCAGCGTGTCCACCACACGAGCGGTATGCCCACGCTGCTCTGCAGCTTCAACCAGGCGGCGTGTAGAGTACAAATTACGGTTGCGCGATAGCAGAGCGATATGCATGTAGGAGACTCCGAGTCTAAATAAAGGCGGCTAATAAAAGGGGTTAAGGCTCACCGTGCAAAAATGCCGCACCGGGTGCAATTAGCAGGCGGCGCATGGCGCGGCGTCCTAATAGCATTGGGTGGCGCATATTGCTGCGGTCAGTCAGGGTCAGTTCAACCGGAAAATTCAAATCGCCCATTTGCATTGGGGTACGTATTACATAGCGCCACTCGCTATGTCCGTTTGAGCTGGTGACTCGGCGTCGATCATGTAAATGTAGATTGTAGCGATGGGCGGGTGTTGTTGGCCCAGCGCTGTGGGTAATAAAACTTACCCATAGTTGACCATGTTCATCTTCATGTGTCTCTATCTCTTCTGCATGCAGGGCGGAAGTACGCGCACCCGTGTCCGCTTTACAGCATAGGTGAAGCCCTAGCTCAGGTAGCGTCACCATTTCACGGCGTCCAATGACCGCCTTGGCCTGATAGGGTAATTCCTTCACGGCTCACTCCTTGCAATTAAAAATGACAACATCAAATCAAGCCTTTCTCTGCGACATCATCATGCTCAAACGGTGTTGAATAGAAGAACCTTCGGGCGCATCACGCATGGCCATCATGACCGGTAAGCGTAGCCGTGGGATGAGTGCAAGATCACGCACTACCGCGGCAAAATCAGTACGCTCATCTTCCGCCAAACGCTGTAGAAAAAGAGGTAAGCGCTCAGCGTCTTCAAGATACACCCAGCCACGCCCGGCAATGGCAGCCAGCACATCCGGCCCACAAACTGTGGTTTCTTTAAGTAAGGCGGAGTACCAATTACCCACCGCTGATGCATCCGTATTACCCACAGCGCGCAGACAAGCACACAACGTTTCAATGTCGCCCGCTTGTGCGGCGGCTTCGCCGCGACGTTGCAGCGCGACGACTAATGCCTGTGGCAATGGCTGGTGCTCTAAACAGTAGCACACGGAGTTAATAACGGCGGTAGGTAGGTCAGGCAGTCTCAGCGCTAACGTGTCAGCATCGGGCGACTCCATACGAACGACGTAATCGGCAATTCCCTGTAATCCTAATGCCTGCCAATCAATCGCCTGCTGGCCGCTCAAGTAATCCTCAACCGGCTCAAAATGCTGGCTGGCAGGTAGCCCTACGTCATAAGTTGCACGGGCATTGAGCATCGCTTGAAAGGTAATGCTGGGCGTAAAGGCGAGGGGATTATCCTTCATTAAGTGGTCCACGTCCGCTGTTTCTTCACGTCCCACCTGAGAAACAGCTCGACCTAATGTTTCCAGCAGACGATTTAAAAACGCATCACGCTGAGCTGGGGCAAGTATCCCCTGTTCATCGAGTGGCAGAGCTAAAAACCAAATGGCAGGTTCGGGCATATCCCCCAAACGGAATAGAATGGCTAAACGTGCTTGGCCTTGCCAAGGTTCTGGCCACGCCAGTTCGCCACGCTCAAAGGCGGCGAGGGACTCCCGTGGGCAGGCGACCACATGGCGGCCCATATGGTAAAGGGAAACCTCTGCGCCGCTGCGGGTAAAAAACTCATCAAGGGTTTGAATCGGTTGCATGACATCCTTCCGCGTTGCAAGCCTGCACTCTACCTTGATGATGGGTCACTGTCAGCCGCAGAGGCGGATAAATACCGACCAATGGGGATGCCTTACATGACAGTGTGGTTAAAAAGTAAACAACTGTGCGAAAGCCCCATGAGAGCAAGCGCTGCGACACCTTTCCATAGTTTATCCACAGGCTCGTGCAGGTTTTCTGTGAGTTTATGGATCACTCTTCACAAGTGGCCACGATTGGCAAGCAGCCAGCCAAATGGGGATAATGGTAATAAGATACGATTTTCATTTTACGAGGTAGTTACAAACGACGTTATGAGTACTTTTCAACCGCTACAGACAGCACTCCTAGAACTTGAAGCCGCGATGAAAGCCGCCGATCTATGGCGTATGCCGACACCTGACGCTGATGCATTCGCCAGCCAGCAGCCGTTTTGCATTGATACAATGTCGCTGCCTCAATGGGTGCGCTTTGTATTCATTGCTCGCTTAAACGCCTTGATTGAGGCCCGTGCCGCCATGCCAGCCAAGTGTGAGGTGGCCCCCGCTGTAGCCGCTTATTTACAGCAAGAGAAAACACCTGCCCATCATCAACTGCTTGTTGTACGCGCGGTAGAAAAAGTCGACCAGTTAGTTACTGAAAGCTGAACGGTATTTAAAGATTGAAGCGATTTAACAGACAAAGCCTGCCGCAAGGCAGGCTTTGTAAATTACATCTGTCATAACGCTTTTGAAGGCGGCTTAGAAGCGGTAGCTGAGGCCAGCCATTACCACTACTGGGTCGATCTCAACAGTGCCCGCCTCTGCGCCGCCCACTTTGGCATCGGAATCGATATCGATGTACCACGCCGCAGCATTTAACGCCCAATGTTCATCAATCAGCAGATCGACACCTACTTGACCCGCTGCGCCCCAGGAGTCGTCAAGCTCCAATGACGCGCCGATATCGGTTTTTTCGTCTGAAAAACGGGTGTAGTTAATACCTGCGCCTACATAAGGCTGAACACGGGCCTCGGTACCCCCTAACGGGTAGTACTGTAGTGTGAGGGTAGGTGGCAAGTGCTTGGTAGAGCCATCGGTCACGCCTTCCACCTGCAGGTCGTGTTTGAAGGGTAGTGCGGCCAGCAGCTCGACGCCCATCTTGTCATGGAAGCGATAGCCTAGCGTGAAGGCAAAATTCGTCTCCGCATCGACATTAACATCGGCGCCTAATATCTCACCGTTATTGCTTGTCGGGTCCACTTTCGCAACACCCACGCGGGTAAAAAAGTCACCCGCGCCATAGGCGAATACCTGGCTGCTGGTCATCAAAGCCGCAGCGGCAATACTGGAAACGAGTAGGGTGGAAAGGGCGGCTTTACGCATGAGTTGACTCCTAGTGGCATTGCTAAGCGACTATGGATAAGCCGCTTCATGATGTTTAAGAGTCTAATAAAGAGGTGGTCACTGGTTATTGATCTAGGGCAAGGGTTGGCTGCCTTAACGCCAGATTCGTTATTCAAAACATGAACGGCAGGCATAAAAAGGCCACCCGAAGGTGGCCCGTTCACATACAGCGCAGAGGGGCTGTAATGTAGCGACCTTCCTGTTGTCGATATATCTGACACGCAAAGGTCGCATGAACAACTTATTGGTTAGCGAGTGATGTGCTGATATTCACCCGCATCGGCCGTCATACTGCTCACTACCAGGATGGCAATAAAGGAAGCGATGAAGCCGGGAATGATCTCATACACGCCGGGACCTCCCATAAACTCACCGTTCCAGCCCAATGCAATCCAGATCATGACGGTAGCGGCACCCACTACCATGCCAGCGATAGCGCCAGCACCGTTCGTGCGTGACCACATCAGCGACAAGATAATCAGCGGACCAAACGCGGCACCAAAGCCTGCCCAGGCATTACTGACTAGCCCAAGCACCTGTGAATCCGGGTCTGACGCGATAACGGCCGCCACCAAGCCAACCAGTACGACACTGATCCGGCCTACGCCCACACACTCTTTATCGGTCGCTTCTTTACGAAAGAACAGGCGATAGAAGTCCTCAGTCAGTGATGAAGAGGCCACCAGCAGTTGGCTGGAAATGGTACTCATGACCGCCGCCAGCAGAGCAGCATAGAGGAAGCCAGTGATCAGCGGATGGAACAGCAGCTCGGCTAGGATAATAAAGATCGTTTCCGGATCTTCTACGTCCATGCCATTACGGACCGCGTAGGCACGGCCAAACACGCCCAGAGAGACTGCGCCAATCAGCGAGATGGCCATCCAGCTCATGCCGATATTGCGGGCAATAGGTACATCCTTCAGCGTTCGGATAGCCATGAAGCGCACGATGATATGTGGTTGGCCGAAATAACCCAGGCCCCAGGTAACGGCAGAGAGCCAGCCGATAAAGGTCAATCCTTCTGTCCATGAAAGTAGCGTGGGATCGACCTCATTGAGTGTCTGTGACGCTTGGGTGAAACCACCGCCACCTTCGCCAAACAGGACCACCGCCGGCATGATCACCAAGGCCAGCATCATGATGCAGCCTTGCACGAAGTCCGTCATGCTCACGGCCAGGAAACCGCCGACCACGGTATAGACCAGTACCACACCCAGCGTAATGATGATGCCCGTAGCGTAATCGCTCAGGCCACCAATGTTGATGACGCCAGCAAAGGCGCTTTCGAACAGCTTACCGCCTGCCACTAAGCCTGACGCCGTGTATACCGCGAAAAAGATAACGATGACGATGGCGGAGACCGTTCTCAGCGACATTGATCGAGTGGGGAACCGGTTGGCCAAGAAGGCTGGAATCGTAATCGCATTGCCATAGTGCACCGTCTGTTCACGCAAGCGCGGTGCCACCAGCACCCAGTTAAAGAAGGCACCCACGAACAGGCCGATACCGATCCAGGCTGAGCCCAAGCCGGATACGAACATCGCCCCAGGTAACCCCAGCAGCAACCACCCGCTCATGTCTGAAGCGCCAGCCGACAGGGCCGCCACCTTTGGGCTAAGGGTGCGGCCACCTAGCATGTAATCTTCAGAGGTGGATGTGGATTTGCGCATAGCATAAAGGCCGATGCCAATCATGAGCGCAAAGTAAGCAAAAAGGCTGATCCAAACGCCAATAGCCATAAAAAAGTCTCCTGTTTCTTAGTTATTAAGTCGGACGTAGCGCCGACAGGTTAGTGCGCTTACCGAGAAGAATGGGTTGTGGCGCAGTCTTGTTGTTGTTAATGGCTGTTATTCCCTTTTCCTGTTCACTTGACGTACCCCAGCAAATGTCAGGCTGGGGTGGGGTCGGAGAAATTTTCGGGCGTGATGAGCGGCTCACTCATCACCCAGCGCCAGTAGTGACGCGTTCCCGCCTAAGGCAGCGGTGTTATTAGTAATCGTTTTTTCAGTTACAAAGCGCTGCAGGTAGTGAAGACCGCCGGCTTTTGGCCCTGTGCCAGAAAGCCCTTGACCACCAAACGGTTGAACGCCCACCACAGCCCCAATAATATTACGGTTGATGTACACATTTCCTACGCGCATTTTCTGCGCTATTTCAGCGGCGAATGATTCGTTACGGCTATGTACGCCAAATGTCAGGCCGTAATTGCGGCCGTTAATGTCATTGATAACTTTATCAAGCTCGCTGGCTTTGTAACGCACGATATGCAGTATGGGCCCGAACTGCTCGCGCGTGAGTGAATCGATGCTATCAATCGTGAAGGCGACAGGCGCCACGAACGTGCCATCTTGAGTATGCTCAGCAGCCATCGGTGTTTCGGCGACCAGGCGATTTTCGGCTTTGAGTTTTTTGATGTGCTCCATTAAGCCTTTACGCGCCTCTTCATCGATTACCGGCCCCACATCAGTGCCTAAATCGCGAGGGTCGCCAATGCGCAGTTCATTCATCGCGCCTTTGAGGATTTCAATGACCCGGTCGGCAACATCGTCTTGTAGATACAGTACCCGCAGCGCCGAGCAGCGCTGCCCAGCGCTTTGAAAGGCCGACTGAATCACATCTACTACTACCTGTTCAGGCAGAGCAGTAGAATCGACAATCATGGCGTTCATGCCGCCGGTTTCCGCAATCAGAGTGGCCAGCGGGGCATTTTCTCGTGCCGCCAAAGCGCGGTTGATAATTTGTGCGGTGTCGGTGCCACCTGTGAAGACTACCCCGGTGATCCGCGGGTCGGAGGTCAGCACGCTACCTACTGTGGGGCCGTCACCGGGCAGTAGTTGGACGACATCACGGGGCATGCCCGCTTCGTGGAGCAGCTCAATAACACGATGCGCGACGATAGACGTCTGTTCCGCCGGTTTGGCCAGTACCGTGTTACCTGCTACCGCCGCTGCGACAATTTGGCCGCAGAAGATCGCGACAGGGAAGTTCCAGGGGCTGATGGCTGCGAATACGCCCTTGCCACCCATAAATAAACGATTGGATTCGCCAGTGGGGCCAGGGAGCTCGATAACTTGGCCGAAGTCCTCTTCAGCGCGCATGGCGTAGAAACGGCAGAAGTCGACGGCTTCTCTAATTTCATCGACGCCATCGGTAAGCAGTTTACCGCCTTCACGCGAGCACAATGCCATTAGCTCTGGCATATGCTCTTCCATCAAATCCCCCAAGCGACGGACAATAGCCGCCCGTTCGGCCACCGGCGTGGCGTCCCAACGAGGGAAAGCGTCCCAGGCAGCATCCAGCGCCTGGGTGGCCTGCTCTTTGCTCGTCCACTGAACGCTACCGACGGTTTTTTGGCGGTCGTATGGGCTGGTAACGCTATGTGTATTGGCGGCGTCGTCCGCGACATCAAAAGCGAGCAGCGGCTTCGTTGGGTATTGCTGATCCATAAACGCAGCCATCTTCTCCATGAGCGGATAGTAGTGGCTGCGTATATTCAGATTCACCCCACGTGAATTGCGCCGCTTGGGCCCGTAAATGTCTTTGGGTAACGGAATGTTCATATTGGCCAGGTGTTTCTGCTGGCGCAGAGTTTCAATCGGGTGCTGACACAGCCACTCGACCGGTACGTCAGGATCAACCAACTGGTGAACAAACGAGGAGTTGGCACCATTTTCAAGCAGGCGCCGCACTAAGTAGGGCAGCAGGTCTTTATGCGCACCCACCGGGGCGTAAATACGGCAGTAGGTACCTTTCGGGGCACGCTCAAGAGCAGCGTCATAAAGCGCTTCACCCATGCCATGCAGACGCTGAAACTCAAAAGGACGGCTATCGCGATTAGCAAATTCTAAAATAGTCGTCACAGTGTGGGCATTGTGGGTAGCAAACTGCGGAAAAATACGCCCATTGGTGTCGCTAGAGAGCAGGAACTGCGCGCAGGCGAGATAGGCTACATCGGTACCCGCTTTACGTGTAAATACCGGGTAGCCGTCGACCCCAAGCTGCTGGGACTCTTTAATTTCGGTATCCCAATAAGCGCCTTTGACCAAGCGCAGTGGAATCTCGTCGCCTTGCTGGTCGGCCAAACGGTTGATGTAGTGCAACACTGGCAGCGCGCGCTTGGAGTAGGCTTGAACCACTAAACCGAAGTGCCCCCAGCCCTTGGCGGCTTCACTTTCGTAAACCGCACGGAAGACTTCCAGAGAAATCTCCAGGCGATCGATCTCTTCAGCGTCAATAGTAACCGCAACATCCAGTGCACGCGCCTTGCTGACCAGCTTGATGACTGTGTCGACAAGCTCGGCAAGCACTTGCTCGCGGCGGCCAAACTCATAGCGTGGGTGAAGGGCTGAGAGCTTAATGGAGACCGACGGCGCCGGGGTTTTATCGCTTAACGTTTTGCAAGTCTTGCCGACTTGCTCAATGGCCCGTGCGTAGTCATCAAAATAGCGCTGTGCATCGTCACGGGTACGGGCGGCTTCGCCCAGCATGTCATAGGAGTAGGTATAGCCTTTATTGAACAGCGGCTTTGAGCGCTTCAGCGCTTCATTGATATCGCGACCCAGCACGAACTGTTTGCCCATAATCTTCATCGCTTCGTACATGGCGCGGCGGATCACCGGCTCACCCATACGATTAACCATGCGATTGATGAAGTTGGCGGGCTGCCCCTCTTTAGGGTGGTCTAGCTTGAGTACGCGCCCGGTCATTAACAGGCCCCAGGTAGAGGCGTTGACCATCCACGAGTCGCTCTTGCCCACGTGAGACTGCCAGTCGGCGGGGCCGAGCTTGTCTTCAATCAGGGCATCGGCGGTAGCTTTGTCGGGAATGCGCAGCATGGCTTCCGCTAGGCACATCAGCATCAAGCCTTCATGAGTATCCAGGCTGTACTGCTGTAGTAGCTCATCAATAGTATCGACGGCCGTGTCCATTTTTCGGACATCCTGAACCAATGCGGCTGTATTGGCTTCAATGCGGGCAAAGTCGTCGCGGTCAGCATCCAGCACCTTGATCAGTTCGCTGACATAGGCGCTTTCATCCACTAGATAGTGGTCGCTAACGCGCGCCATGAGAGTGTCGAGATCAGTTTGCCAGATGGCAGGGTCACGCATTTTCTTGGCATTGAGCATTGAAGCCCCCGAAAGTCTGAACAGAACGAATGGGTAACAGGGCGTTACGCCCAAGCTAGTCAGCGAATGTAGAGTGCGGCTAACTCAGGTGTATGCTGATTTCACGGTAAAACATGTCAATTCCGCGGCAAGCACAGTAACTTTACGACTTTAGTATAGTTTTTGCTGGCCAGCTAGCGGCCCTAACGCAGCGTTTGAGGCACTGAGCGCAATGGGTGACGCATCACCCTGGCGTAGTTTACGCGGCGACAAACCATAGCTACGCCGGAAAGCATGAGAAAGTGCGCTTTGGTTGGCAAAGCCGGTTTGAATGGCAATGTCGGTGAGCGGAAGTCGGCTTTGCAAAATCAGTTGGCGGGCCGCATTTAGCCGTTGCCGCTTGACGTATTGCCAGGGTGAAAGCCCGGTTTGGGCGCGGAAACAGTCGGAAAAATGTGCTTCGCTCAAACAAGCCAGCCGCGCTAGGTCGGCGACACGAAGCTCCTCAGCGAGGTGCTGGCGAATAAAATGATTAATTCGCGTCAAGTCCAGCCGACGTTGGTTTGAAGTGGTAGCAGAGCCCAATCTCGCTTTAAGGGAACCTAAAAGGGTGGCCGCTAAGCGGTCTTGCTGAAAGGAGTTGGTAGAGGTATCAAACCCTTGAGCAAGTTCGCTCTCCATAAAGGCTAAGTAGTGGCGCAGTGCGTTGTCTAAACCAAAGAAACGGGGGGCATCAAATAGCGCTACTAATTCGTGATTTTCACCTGTCAAAGCGGGCGCGTCCTCGGGCAGGTCGAGAATCAATTGTCGATTATGGCCATTGCCCGAATAGTAGTGCTCGTGATTGGCGGGCACGATACAGCCTGAAAAGGCATTGACGCGCCCACCCAACCCTTCAATTTCAAACTCTGACGAGCCACACATGGTGATGACTATTTGATGAAAATCATGAGCATGATGTTGCGTGGCGCTGGCTAGAGGTATTTGTCGAATGGTGCTCGGCATAGCAGGTCTCCTGGACCGCACCAGCTACTGCTGGCGGAGGGCTGTATGGGCGGACAAATGATCGCGAAGGGCCTTAAGTTCAGCCTGGCCCTCTTGATTGAGCAATGGTTTACCTTGGGCTACCATCCAGCGTCGGCCATGCTGCTCCATTAAATGCGCGGCACGGCGACGAATGCCATCCAAATACTCATTATGCCGAATAGGGTAGCCGATGATAGCGTTCCACTCGGTTTCGCTTACCTGGCTGTTGAGCGCTTTATCAAACAGCGCCAGTAAATCCTTAGGTTCAGTGCGGTAGCGCGGCGTGCTTGAGGTCATCAACACCAGCATTACCGCGCCAATCACCAGCAAGCACACCCCAAATACCAATAAATACAGCGCCATTCGCTGGGCTCCTAGGCGTCATCAGTTCACAAATTGTCGTTTAATTATACGCTTGACGCCGCCAAGGTCGAAAATTTTACTATTTTGCGAACTTTTTCAGCGCGGCGTGTCTGAGTATGTACAGACAACAGCGCGATAGCAGTCGCTAAAGTTGTTGTTCTGGCTCTTTGTTTTGATCCCTTGCTTCCGCTACTCCTTGAGTAGCGGTTTTTTTTGCCTGATGCTTGCCTGTTATATCGCCGCTTAAAGAAAGCGTAGCCAGCATAACGGCACGGCTAATGGCGGCGAATCATTAGCAGCGCAATTAGGATATCACGTCGTGTCACGATGCCTATTAACCGCTGTTGCTCCACGACCGGGTATACCTTGGGTTTCGCTGACCGCATTTCCTGTGCCAAGTCGGTAATGCTCTTATTCGGTGATACGCTGAGTACTTCGTGGCGCATCAACTCTTTAACGAGCGGCGCCTCATCATCGTGATAGATACTATCAAGCACACGGCCCAATACATCCTGCTCCGAAATAAAGCCGATTAAGCGGTCGGCGGCATCAACCACCGGTGCGCCTGGCAAGCGGTGCAGTGCCAGGCCCTTGGCTAATGTGGTGATGGATGCGTCGGGTGAAACACGGTAGCAATCGCGGGACATGATGTCGCGAACGATGTTGGGTGCTGCTCTACTCATCATGGACACTCCTCGATCATCGTATTCAGCGCTGTGACAATAATAAAGCTGTCGCAGGCAGTGCGTTGTGATTGTTCGTTGTTGTAGGCGCTAAGGGAGAATCAACTCTTTCACTGTAGGTGATTTGTTCATGGCGTGCGTCCTGCAAGCTATCTTTATTCAACGCTATAAGTACTGAATTTTCTGTGTTGTTAATTTTCTAATGGCATCACCTGACCGTTAATTAAGGCATCAAGGAGCCTTCCATGGATGCACGTGAATATTTAAACCGCAAAGGCGTGGGGAGTGAACGTGACCCGGATCGACCCAATACGTTAGAAGAGAAAGCCTGGGAACGGGCGAGGGGCTCTGGTCATCAACGGCCTAAATCGGGCACACCCCATGATTGGGAAGACTGGGAGCGCCATCACGATGACTTGGCTGAAGGGGCTGAAACCCTTGAGCAGAAAATCGATAAAGAAGCCCATCGTCTTGCCCAGGAGCGGGCGGCTCAGGCTGCTAAAGAGCCAGCTCCTGGCGCCGTAGAACACTTCACGCCACCGCCCAAGGCGGCGCTAGACGCGACCTCGGCTGCATCATCCAAAACGGCATCAGTAAGCCAGGCAGAACCAGCGACACCCGAGCCCGCCGCGTTGAAGTTCGCCTATTATGCCCTGGCGATGTGCCTGCCACCCCTCGCCATCGGCTTAACACAGGGCGGCCAAAAGCGAGTGATTATTGCGTTGGTGTTGACACTGGCGGGTTGGTTGCCCGGTGTGGTGTATGCGGCTTGGTGGTTGCAGCGGCGTTAACCAACGATTGTTATTACGTTTACGACTTGGCAGCTTCACCCATGTGCGTATAATCCGCGTAAACTAATTTATAAGCCGGGGTTTACGATGGGTTATCTAATGGGCGTTACCGCCCTGTGGGCATTTTCCTTTTCGTTGATAGGGGTTTATCTGGCAGGGCAGGTCGACAGCTACTTTGCGGTGCTGCTACGAGTAACGCTTGCCATGCTGGTGTTCCTGCCGTTTTTACGCCCCGGCCTGTTGCGCGGTAAGCAGCGGCTCGCCCTCATGGGATTGGGTGCCATCCAATTGGGGGTGATGTACACCTTCTTCTACCAATCCTTTTTGCTGTTATCGGTGCCTGAAGTACTGCTGTTCACGATCTTTACGCCTATCTATATCGCACTGCTGGATGACCTGCTGTTTGGCCGCTTTACCCCCATCTATCTCGTGACGGCACTGCTTGCAGTTCTCGGGGCAGGCGTCATCCGCTATGACGGTGTCGATAGCGGCTTCTGGATGGGCTTTCTAGTGGTGCAAGGGGCAAACCTTTGCTTTGCTATTGGACAGGTAGGTTATCGTCGATTAGCGGCTGATTTGCCGCCTACGCTGGCGTGGCACAATGTGTTTGGCTGGTTCTTCATTGGCGCAATGGTAGTGGCATTACCCGCTTATTTACTTTTCGGCAACAGCGCTGCATTACCGACCACTTCGCTGCAGTGGGGCGTATTGGCCTGGCTGGGGTTAGTGGCGTCTGGCGTTGGCTACTTTGCCTGGAATCAGGGCGCCACTAAAGTGGATGCTGGCACGCTAGCGATTATGAACAATGCGCTGGTGCCAGCAGGGCTTATCGTTAACCTGGTGATTTGGAACCGCGATGCGGATATCCCGCGCTTGCTGCTAGGTGCGCTTATAATCGCGGCCTCGCTGTGGCTCAACCATTGGTGGTGCCAGCGTCGTCAAGTGGCCGTTAGCTAAGCCTATTTGCCCGATACCTCCGGTGTCTCCATAATGGCGGCTTCTGTTAGCGAGAGTCGGCCCATGAGCAACACCTTACCGCCAGATGCCAAATCTTCAGAGGCTAGCTCGCTCTCCAGCGATCAATCAGGCAGGCCCTTTAAAACCATCGGGCTGATTGGTCGGTTGGGTAGCGATAAAGTAATCGATTCTCTGCAGCGCCTGGTGACCTATCTCGTCGCCCATGAGTATTCGGTGCTGGTGGAAGACCGCACGGCTACTGCCTTGCCGCACCATGGTCAACCGGAAGCAAGCCGCCGCATGTTGGGGGAGCTGTGCGATCTGGTGATCGTGGTGGGAGGCGATGGCAGCTTGCTTGGTGCGGCGCGTACGCTCTGCCGAAGCGGAACGCTTATTTTAGGGGTCAATCGTGGCCGCTTAGGGTTTCTTACTGACATTTCGCCAGATGAGCTGGAAACTCGTGTTAGTGAAGTGCTCGCGGGCGAATTTGAGATTGAACAGCGTTTCCTGTTAGACGCCGTGCTCTACCGTAACGGTGTTGCGGTGGGCAACGGCGATGCCTTGAATGAAGTCGTTCTGCACCCCGGCAAAGCGGTGCGCATGATTGAGTTTGAATTGTTTATTGATGGTCAGTTTGTTTATAGCCAGCGCAGCGATGGCTTAATTGTCGCCACGCCTACCGGCTCTACGGCTTATGCACTCTCGGGTGGTGGGCCGATCATGCACCCCAAACTTGATGTAGTGACGCTGGTGCCGATGTTTCCCCATACGCTGTCGAGTCGGCCAATCGTGATTGATGCCGCCAGCGAAATCCGTATTCATATTGGCGAAACTAACCAAACCTATCCGCATATAAGCTGCGATGGGCAAACGCGGGCGGTAGCGAAGCCTAACGATGTGTTGGTGATTACCCGTAAGCCTGAACGCGTTCAACTGGTGCACCCCATCGGACATAATTTCTACGAAGTGCTGCGCAGCAAATTAGGCTGGAGCCACCGGTTGGGGGATTAAGCATGCAGCGTGAAACGCAAGGCAGGCCTCAGCTGGAAGGATATGACCTGATTGGTGATGTCCACGGCTGTGGCGCTACGTTAGCCGCATTACTCGAAAAGCTGGGTTATCATCAGCGCAGCGGTGTATACCGCCACCCACACCGCAAGGTGATTTTCCTTGGCGACCTGATTGATCGCGGGCCGCGTATTCGCTTGGCTGTGACCATTGCCCGGCGGATGGTAGAGCAGGGCGAGGCCTACATTGTGATGGGTAACCATGAGTACAACGCCCTGGCGTATACCCATCCAGGGCCTGAAGGTAGCCACAAGCGCTGGCTGCGTGAGCATACTCCTCGGCATAATCGCATTATTCAAGACACCCTAGAGCAGTATCGCGACTACACCAACGAGTGGGAAGATACGTTGGCGTGGTTTAAAACTATCCCGCTCTGCCTTGAGATAGATGGGATTCGGGTGGTGCATGCCTGCTGGGATCAGACGCTGATTGACGAGCTAAAGCAGCGACGTCCTGATCAATGTATGGACACCGAGTTTTTGGTTGAATCCACCGACCCCACTACCCAAGCGTATCAAATACTAGATCGCCTCACTCGAGGCCCGCATGTCTCGCTGCCTGAAGGGATTGCGATACACTCTGGCGATGGCTTTACGCGGAAAAGTTTCCGCGCCCACTTTTGGGCTCAAGACCCACAACAGTGGGGTGATGTGGTCTTCCAACCGGATAACCTGCCCGGCGATCTTGAAACCCGCGAACTCACGGCCGAAGAGCGGCAGCAATTGAGTTATTATGGGCCAGAACAGCCGCCGTTATTTATTGGTCACTACTGGTGCGAAGGGATACCGTCGCTTCCCGCTCGCAATATCGCCTGTTTAGACTACAGCGCGGTCAAATATGGCCGGTTAGTCGCTTATCGCTGGAGCGGGGAGGCGACGCTAAATGCCGACCACTTTGTATGGATTAAGGTGCCGAAAGAGGAGCGGGCATTGCCGAAACCATGGGAAATTGATTTTGATTAGGTGATTATTTCTTTGGTTACTTTTTTTTACATAATTTTTGCAAAACGGCTGAACTAACGCTGCTGTCGGCTATCAGAGTAAGTGTTCCCTTGAATGATCCCTTGCTTTTATTCTCCGGCGGTCCCCACCGCCGGTTTTTTTTGCCTGCTTGTTGGCAGCCGATAGCTCGCCCAATACCTACTCGCTGCGGTCAGCGTGCCGTTAGCGCATTGATTAGAGGGATGTTATGCATCCAGTGATGCTTTTGCCCGATCACGCGGATACAAGCGAACTGCGCAAGGCACTTTGGCGCCACCGCATTGGTCACCGCATTACCGACGAGGCCGACGGCCAGCTGCTATGGATTGCTGACCCTCGTCAGCACGATGAATTAAAAGCACTGGTAGAGCGCTGGACACAGGGGGAACCCCTGGAGCTTCAGCACTCAGCCAAGCGTTCACGCAACATGACTGCTTCCCTGACTTCTCTCAAACAAGTGCCGGTGACGGCCTTGATGATTGTGATAAGTGTGGTGGTGTTTGCCCTGATAGAGGTGTTCGGTGACCAACTGATCGTGACGTTGACCATCGTGCCCATCGGTATTTCAGGGGGTGAGCTGGTGTTCGGTCAGCTGTCGCAAACGC
The DNA here is from genome assembly GCF_037070215.1 of Vreelandella arctica. Taxonomy (NCBI): domain Bacteria; kingdom Pseudomonadati; phylum Pseudomonadota; class Gammaproteobacteria; order Oceanospirillales; family Halomonadaceae; genus Vreelandella; species Vreelandella arctica. The sequence goes on from NZ_JBANSN010000026.1 coordinate 45,868, forward strand.
TCTCGTCAGGGCAGGTGTGGCGCTTACTATCGCCTGCATTTCTGCACTTTGGCTGGATGCATTTGATATTTAATCTGATGTGGGTGTGGTACTTCGGCCGTCAGATTGAAGCGCTGCAGGGCAGCCGCACTATGCTACTGCTGCTTGTTGTGGCGGGCATAGGGGCCAACATCGCTCAGTACCTGACCGGTACCGTATTGTTTGGCGGTATGTCCGGTGTGGTTTATGCACTGCTGGCCCACGTTTGGTTGATGTCCCGGCGGGTGCCCAGAAGTGGTTTCTTTGTGCCACAAATGTTGGTGGTCTTCATGCTGGGGTGGATGGTGTTCACCATGACCGATATGGCGGGCAGCGTTGGTTTTGGTAATGTCGCTAATGAAGCGCATTTGGGTGGCCTACTCGTGGGGCTGGTCACAGGCTGGTATTATTCATCCCGCCGTTTGAAAAAACATTAAGAGGCCGCAATGAGCGAAATGACGTTCGAGAAAATGATTAACCAGATGACCCCAGCGATCTATGAGAGCCTGAAACAGGCGGTATCGCTGCGCAAATGGCCTGATGGTCGTCGCTTAACGCCCGAACAGACTGAGCTCTGTTTGGAAGCCGTGATGCGCTATGAAGCCGAGAACAATGTGCCGGAAGAGAGCCGCGTAGGCTATTTAGAGCAGCGTACCTGTGGGGCAGCTGCCAGCGGCGCTGATGTAACACCAGAAATGGCCGGCTTGGCACGGGATGCCACGCGTGATTGAAGCGGCAGTGCAAGGTTGTTTAAGCAAAATGGCGGCAGCGCTGCCTGATCGTCAGCATGAGCAGGTAACCTACCATTTGCGTGCAGGGGAGCATCGTGTCGCGCTTAATGAGCGTATCGGTGAGCCGCTTAGTTTGCGTTGGACAGGCGCGATTGCCTGTACCCACTGTGGGCGGGCGACCAAGAAGAGCTTTGCCCAAGGCCACTGTTACCCTTGCTTTAAGCGGTTAGCACAATGCGATACCTGCATTATGAAACCAGAAACCTGCCACTTTTTCCAAGGCACCTGCCGTGAGCCGGAGTGGGGAGAGAAGCACTGTTTTCAGCCTCACATCGTTTACCTGGCTAACTCTTCTGGCTTAAAAGTGGGTATTACGCGCAAAACCCAAATGCCGACCCGTTGGTTGGATCAAGGTGCGATACAGGCGCTGCCGATTCTGGAAGTCAATACCCGGCAGCAATCGGGGTTTGTCGAAATGCTGTTCAAAGAGCAGGTGGCCGATCGCACCAACTGGCGGGCCATGCTTAAAGGTGATGTTACAGCAATGGATTTAGCCGCTGAGCGTGACCGGCTGCTGAGCCTGTTAGCTGGCGGGCTGAATCAACTCCGCGAGACTCATGGGGCAGATGCCATTCGCACCTTGGAGCAGCCCGCACAAGAATTTCACTACCCGGTCAGCGTCTTCCCAAAAAAAGTGGTGTCGCATAATTTTGATAAGCAACCGGTGGTGGAAGGCGTGCTGCAAGGCGTCAAAGGCCAGTATTTGCTCCTTGATAGCGGCGTTATTAATCTCCGCAAATTCACAGGTTACGAGATCCAGGTGAGTTAATCGGCTAGCCAGAGTGCGGTGAGTTGGCTAAGGTTAGGGGGTAGCATTATCTCGCCTTAAGCAATGCAAGGAAGCCCCGATGCCCTGGCTTAAACTGCTTCACATTGCCGCGCTAGTGATCTGGTGCGGCTCGCTGTTGTATTTGCCCGCTTTGCTCAGCCAAACGCTGCAGCTACGTAAAGACTCGGGCTTTGCACAGGGTACGCCGCCAATGCCGCGGTTTTTTTATATCTCTTTTGCTACCCCTGCCGCCTTAGTGGCGATTGCGTCGGGTACGCTGTTGTTTCTTATCCATGGCATATTGGGCGGCTGGTTAATCTTAAAGCTTGGCGCCGTGGTGGCGATGGTGGCCGCTCATGGCTGTTTTGGCTGGTTAATACTGCGCCTTGAGCAGGGCCACTACCGTTGGGTGAAGCCCGCCAACTGGACAGCGCTATGCGTTGCGTTAGTGGCCATTCTCAGTGTGCTAGGCTTTGTATTAGCAAAACCGCTGGATTGGAGCTAACACTGTGGCTCTAGTCCTCAACGTCGACACCGACCGCATGTTCATACACCAGTTGGCCGCCCAGCAGGCCCGCCACGGCGATCAAGCCAGCGGTGATCAGCGATACGGCCAATCCCCAGGGCAAAATCGCGCTGGCGTCGTTAAAGCGCAGCAGCCAGTTCAGCGACGCCAGCGAGAGCATTACGACCGCTACGATGGCATGACTCCAACCGGTAATCAGGCGGCGAATACGCGGCACGGTGACCAAGTCAATAATCCCCGCCGTACTGGCAATCCAGCCGCCAAACGCACCGACGCCAGCCAGCCACAAGCTGGCGCGCAGCCAGAATTCATCACCACTCAGCAAAAAGCCGATATCGCTGGCCACCAGCGCCAACAGTGCAGCGACCGGGAAATGAATCATCACTGGATGCAATGGGTGGCCGGCGATAGAGGCGCGGCTTACGATCGAGAGTTGGCGAGTTTTTGCCATGGTCACTTCCTGTGGGCAGAAAAAGGAATTCAGGGATGAGGCTTAGACTTCAATGTTTAACACGTATCCAGCGCTTAACAAGTATTCAACGCTTAACCCAGCAGAGGGTCAACCGGCTGGGCATTCTGCTCGCCCTGTTAGCTGGATTACTGCTAACCGGCTGCGCGGGCGATAAGTCTATTCTAGACCCGGCAGGCCAAGCTGCGCGAGATGTGGTGATGATTTGGTGGGTGATGCTAGGCTTTGGCACCGTCGTATTGGTCATGGTCACCGTTTTTTGGCTGTATACCTTTAAGCGTAAAGAGGTGGCACGCACACCGGTAGAAGAGCGCCGGGTGGCACGGCGTTGGATTGTCGGCGGCGGGATAATACTGCCAGTCGCCAGTATTATCGCGCTGTTAACTTTTGGTGTGCCGACGGGGCAACGTATGTTAACGCTGCCTTTAAGTGATCCACCGGAAGTGATTGAAGTCATCGGCCATCAGTGGTGGTGGGAAGTGCGCTACCCAGGAGCGGAAGGCGGCGAAGTGGTGACTGCTAATCAACTCATCATGCCGGCGGGTGAGCCCATTGATTTTCATGTCACCGGTGCCGATGTGATCCATGCCTTTTGGGTGCCGCGGTTAGGTGGCAAGATTGATATGGTTCCAGGGCGCATCAATAAAATACGCTTGGAAGCGGATGAGCCAGCGGTATTTGGCGCTCAATGCGCCGAGTTCTGCGGCGCCCAGCATGCCCAGATGCAGCTCTATGTAGAAGCTGTCGAGCGCGACGAGTACGACGCTTGGTTGGCTGACCGTCAAACGGATGAATTGTCGTCGCTAGCGACAAACGACCAACAGCATGAACCTGCCAGGGAGGCATTTATGACCCATTGCGCGAGCTGCCACCGGGTAGCCGGGCTCTCAACGGCTGGAGAAGGGCCTGACCTTTCTGATTTAGGCAGCCGTACCAGCTTAGGAGCGGGCATTATGGCCATGGAAGAGGGCGCGGTGACCCACTGGCTGCAACACCATCAACGTTTAAAACCAGGCAATAAAATGCCGCCCCACGATGATATTGACACCGCTACCTTGGCGTCCCTGGGTGCTTGGCTGGAGAGCTTGACACCATGACGACCATTAATCGTGAAGTGACGCCACCGGGCGATTTACCCGAAAATCCTAAGCGGTTGCACAACGATCTGCATGAGATCTGGGGAAATCCGCGCGGCTTAAAAGCACTGACCATTGTAAACCACACCACCCTTGGCCTGAGGTTCATGGTCACTGGGATGGTGTTTTTCTTGATTGGCGGCCTGTTGGCCATGCTGGTACGCACCCAGCTGGCGCTTTCTGATCAAGATTTCATGACACCGGATATCTATAACCAGGTCACCACCATGCATGGCACGGTGATGATGTTCCTGTTCGCTATTCCTATGCTCGAAGGGCTGGCGATTTACATGATTCCTAAGATGATCGGTGCCCGCGATCTGGTCTGCCCACGGCTGACATCGCTGGGCTACTGGTGCTATCTATTCGGCGGGATCATCTTAACGTTTAGTTTGGTGTTAGAGATGGCGCCGGACAGCGGCTGGTTCATGTATACCCCGCTCAGTAGTAGCGAGTATTCACCTGGTTTAGGTTCGGATTTTTGGCTATTGGGGATCACCTTTGTTGAAATCTCCGCCCTCTCTGCGGGTGTAGAACTGGTGGTTTCAATACTGCGTACGCGTACCCAAGGAATGGCGCTGCATAAAATGCCGCTGTTTGCCTGGTACATTCTCGCGATGGCTTTAATGATTGTGGTCGGTTTCCCGCCGCTGATTCTGGGCAGTATTTTACTTGAGCTTGAGCGTGCCGCGGGGATGCCTTTTTTTGACGCGGCCGGGGGCGGTGACCCCATTCTTTGGCAGCATCTCTTCTGGCTGTTCGGTCACCCTGAGGTTTACATCATCTTTTTACCGGCGGCGGGGATAGTGTCTACGCTGATACCGGTGTTCGCTGGCCGTCCGATTGTGGGCTATGGCTGGGTGGTTTTTGCCATTGTCACCACCGGCTTTATCAGCTTTGGGTTATGGGTCCACCATATGTTTACCGTGGGGATTCCCCAGCTGGCCCAAGCCTTCTTTTCAGCCGCCAGTATGCTGGTCGCGGTACCCACGGCGATTCAGGTGTTTGTTTGGCTGGCGACGTTATGGCTGGGTAAGCCGAAGATGAAGCTGCCGATGCTGTGGATATTAGGCTTCTTGATTATTTTTGTATGCGGCGGCTTAACGGGGGTAATGCTGGCGCTAGTGCCGTTTAACTGGCAAGTGCACGATACCCACTTCGTGGTGGCACATATGCACTACGTGTTAGTCGGCGGCATGTTCTTCCCGCTGGTCGCGGGGCTTTATTACTGGCTGCCACTCTTCTCTGGGCGTATGCCTTCTGAAACGCTGGGTAAGTGGGGCTTCTGGCTGACGTTCATCGGTTTTAATACCACGTTCCTGATTATGCACTGGACCGGGCTGCTGGGTATGCCGCGCCGTGTTTACTCTTATGACGCGGGCATGGGTTGGGATGTTTTTAATCTAATTTCTTCAGTAGGCGGCTTCATTATGTCGGCGGGGATTGCCATGGTGCTACTGGATTTTGCCCTACACTTCCGTTTTGGCAAGCCCGCTAAGCCTAATCCATGGAATGCTGATGGCCTTGAGTGGGCCAATAGCATGCCGCCAAGCGCCTATAATTTTGTCAGTTTGCCAAAAATCGAGACACGTCACCCGCTTTGGGATGACCCTGATCTGCCGCGCACTATAGCGGAAGGCCAGCATAGTTTGGCGGTAGCGACTCATGGGCGACGTGAAATGTGGGGAACCGATCCGTTAACCGGCAAAGTGCGCGAAATTATTCACCTGCCGGGGAACTCGTGGTGGCCGCTTTTCGCTGCGATGGCGTTGGCAGTGGTGTGTTTAAGTCTGCTGACTCGCCTTTACCCGTTGGCCGTTATCGCCGTGGTGGTCGCTGGATTGTTTCTATTGCGCTGGTCATGGGAAAACGGTGCACATCCTAAAGCCGCTCCTGATGCACGGGTGGCTCCCGGCGATCCACCGCTGCACTCGCGCACCATGGATGGTCCCGGGCTATGGGCAATGTCGATAACCATGCTCGCTAATGGCTCATTCTTCCTTTCCTATTTGTTTGGCTGGTTCTACCTTTGGACGGTCTCGCCTGAATGGCGAATGCCTGAGGTTTCACCGCTCTCCCTGGTGGGCCTGCTGTTGGCTGGTGGAGCACTCACGGTAGGTGCAGGCATCCTCGAAAAACTGATAAGTGGGTTGCGTCAGCAGCGTGATGCTGGGCTGTCACTAGGCATGTTTAGTATTAGTGCGCTTGGGTTTTTGCAGGTGGGCATCACGCTTTGGGTACTGCTGAGCGCAGACCTTGCGGTTAACGAGAACTCTCATGATGCAATCATTATGGTGGGTCTAGCGTATGCACTGTTTCATGGGGGTTTGGGTGCTGTGCTAACGCTGCTTCAGGGCCTACGGGTGGGTTATGGCTATGTGGGCGCCCATGCACCTTTTGAGCCCGCTGTCGTTGCTCAATTGTGGCGTTATAACGTGGCGACGTTCTGGATCATCGTGGGCGCGCTTGCCGTGCTGCCCCGTGTCATAGGGAGTTAGGCGGATGACCATCGTGATGCAGCGCTTACACCTCACTCACCCATTACACTTTGTTATTGGCTTAACGCTTTGGAGTGCTTGGTTTGTAACAGTTTACGGTGGCCATGCTGTGGCCTGTGAAGTCATGCCCCCTGACCCAGAACAAGGTGTTTTTACCCTCGTTAATGCGTTGCTGCTTATGGTCAGTCTTGCTGCCGTTGCGCTATTAGCCGCGTTAACGATGGGGTGTTACCGCATTAGCAAACGTCATGCCGGGCGGCTGCGCTTTAATGCACGGGTTTCTGCCGGGCTCTATCTCTTTTCTACCTTCGGCGTATTGTTTGCAGCGATGCCCATCATCGGTATTCCGCCTTGCCTGTGAGTGGTATGACTGACACTAACGCAGACAAGCTCTATACCCTTCACGGTATGTGGTGCACCAGTTGCGCGTTGGCCGTGGAAGGCTCCCTCAAACGGAGTGATGGCGTGTACGACGTTAGCGTGCATTATCCCAGCGCCACGCTCTGTATAAGCGGCACGCCAGCCGCGACTCAGCTCTCAGTGCTTGCCTCAAAGGTTAAGCGACTAGGCTACCGGCTGACGGAACTTGAGCCGGTGGGCGATGCCCATGCGCGACTGGAAGAGGAGAGCCGCTACCTCACACTTAGACTGATGGTGGGTTCGCTATTTGGCATGTGGACTATGCTTGCCTCAGTTCTGATCTACGCATCCGCCTTGCCCAATGAACAGGTCGAGCAGGTAGTGGCATGGGTGTCGGGTGCTTTTTCACTTCCCGTGGTGCTGTTTGCGGGCGTGCCGTTTTACCGAGCGGGGTGGCGTACATTGCTAGCCAAACGCCCTGGAATGGATGTGCTCGTCAGCCTTGGTGTATTTGGCGCGGTGCTCGTCTCGATCGGGCTTTTATGGCGCGGTTCATCGGAAGTATATTTCGATACGGCGGTGATGCTGATTGTGCTATTGCTAGTCGGGCGGTTAGTGGAAACGCTGTGCCGTCACCGTGGGTTAAAAGCGTTGGACGCATTAACACTACCGAACGCGAACATAAACGTTTACCAACATGAACATTGGGTAATGGTTCCTGCCGATGAAGTGGCCGCAGGAATGCGCGCCGAGTTAGCGCCAGGTGAGCTGGTAGCGCTTGATGGCACTCTGGAGGCGCCTGGCTGGATCGATACCGCCTCGCTGACCGGTGAAAGCCTGCCGCGCCACTTTCATACAGGTCAGAAGGTCTATGCAGGCTGCCGCTACCTGGGGGCAGCGCCGCTGGTAATGCAGGTGAGCGCCGGGGTAGGCAAGCGCCGGTTAGACCGTCTATGCGACGAAATGCGCCGCTATCAGGCCAAAAAAGGCGAGCTGCAGAAGCTAGCTGACCGCTTTGCCGCTTGGCTAAGCCCCTTAGCGCTTGTGCTGGCGTTACTGACGCTGCCTGCTGCGCTGTTATTTGGAACGGGCTGGGAAGAGGCCTTTGTGCGGGCGCTTTCCGTACTGGTGGTGGCGTGCCCCTGTGCTGTGGGGCTTGCCGTGCCGTTGGCAAGCCTTGCCGGTAGCAGTCAGGCCATGCAGCAAGGTATTGCGCTACGCGACCCGGCAGCGCTTGAAACCTTGGCGCGCATTCGCTCGGTAGCACTGGATAAAACCGGCACCTTAACGATCGGCAATCTTTCCGTGCTGCATTGGCAGGCGCGGGAGGGCGTTGATAAGCATACTGTGCAGCGCAAATTAAGCGCCGCCGTCGTTGGAAGCGAACATCCGCTAGCGCACGCGTTAACCCACTGGTCGGATGATCAACGTGATCAGCACCCTGAGCAGAATCCGGATCAGAATATAGAAGTAAATGAATCGCCTGGGGAAGGGCGCCGAGTGCAGCTAAATAGCGGCGAGTGGCTAACGCTAGGCAGCGCTAATTGGCTAACTCGTCAGCAGATTGCGTTGCCATTTCAAGCTGAAGACCCCGCGCTGACGTTTGCTTCTCAAGTAATGTTGGCTGACGAAGCGGGCTGGCTGGCCACGTTCTATCTGGCTGATCAACCGGTGGGGGATGCCGCTCCAAGCATGAAGCGTCTGCTCGCATCAGGCTATGTGGTAGCGATGATTAGCGGCGACCGGCAGGGGGCCGTTAGCTGGCTGGGTGAGCAGATAGGGCTTGCCCGAGAAGCTTGCTATGCCCAGCGTTCGCCTGAAGCCAAAGCGAGGCTGTTGCAGGCGCTACCATCGCCAACGCTTTACGTGGGTGATGGCTTGAATGATACGTTGAGCTTGGCCGCGGCTGATGTGGGTATTGCCCCGCTAAGTGCCAGCGAAGCCGCCCGTGAAGGGGCTTCTGCACAGCTCATGACACCGGGAATGGGTGGTGTAGTGCAACTGCTTAGCATTGCTAAACGCACCCGGCGCATCATGGTGCAGAATCTGTTCTTCTCGGCACTTTATAATACGCTGGCACTAGGGCTGGTAGCTGTGATGGCCATTCCGCCACTGGTCGCGGTACTCGCCATGGCGGCAAGTTCGCTGAGTGTCACGCTCAATGCCGCACGGTTAGCGTGGGCCGAGCCGGAGGAAAACGATCAGAGGGTTCCGGAATAGCCGAGTGCCTGTTTAAGCCGCTCGGCATTCGTTGCCACCCAACGTGGGTCAATCGCCCCCCAGTCACGTATTTGGTAGCGGCCAATGTTGTGGCGCTCGCCTTCATCTTTCGTAAATACGCACTCGATATCTAATTCGGCAAGGGAGGCTATCGTATCCTGGGCGGTACGCCGTGGCATGCCGGTGGCTTCAATGAGTGCAGGCACGCTGGCAGCGCCATGTTCGATCAGATGGGCCACGTATAAACGTCGGTAAAAACTCGATTTCGTTTTGCTAAGCGCGGACATTAGGCTTCCTTAACAGCAAATTGATTAAAGCGCTGCTTAGCTTAAAGGAATAAGTCGCCCTGCGCCCGTGGTGGGCGGAAATCCCGCGTGTTCAAGCCCTGCTCGGTGCGATCCTGCATGTTCCACTGGCGGCTGGCGCGGGCAAAGCGCTGGGCAATTAAATCCGCGAATACCCCTTCACCACGAAAGCGCTTTCCAAATTGGGCATCATAGGCTTTGCCGCCCCGGCACTGGCGCATAAGACTCATCACTTTGGCCGCGCGTTCTGGGTAATGAGCTTCCAACCACGCTTCAAATAGCGGCGCCACTTCGTAAGGTAAGCGCAGTAGCATCCAGGCCGCCGTTCTCGCCCCCGCACGGCTGGCTGCTTCTAGAAGCTTTTCAATTTCATGATCAGTCAGCCCTGGAATAACCGGCGAAATCAATGTGCCGACTGGGACTCCCGCGGTATTAAGTTCACGAATAGCCCGTAAGCGCGCTTGAGGCGACGCCGCCCGTGGTTCTAGCGTGCGCTTTAAATTGGCGTCCAGGCTGGTCAAGCTAACAAACACACGCACCAGGCGATGCTCTGCCATCTCTGCCAATAGTTCTAGATCGCGTAGCACCAGCGTACTTTTAGTTACCAGCGTTACCGGATGGCGGCACTCCAACAGCAACTCCAGCAAGCGGCGTGTGGTTTTATAAGTAGCCTCTAACGGCTGGTAGCAATCGGTGTTGCCGGAAAGGTTGATCGGACGGCACACATAGTTGGGGTGGCAAAGCTCCTCTGTTAACCGTTCCACCAACCCGCTGCGGGCAATCAACTTGGTTTCGAAATCCAGCCCTGGCGATAAATCCCAGTAAGCGTGGGAAGGGCGTGCGTAGCAGTAAACGCAGCCATGTTCACAACCACGATAAGGGTTCAGTGAGCGGTCAAATGGCAAGTCCGGTGATTTATTCCACGACAGTGCGCTCTTACTCACTTCCTCTCGCACTTCGGTGGCGATGGTCGTAGAGGCTTCCTCACGCCACCAACCGTCGTCTTCCACCACGCTATGGCTAGGTGCAAAACGGTTGTGCGGGTCATAGGTCGCTCCGCGTCCCTTGTAAGAGTTTGGCTGGAAAGGGGGGCCAAGAGATGCCATGGAATCACCTCTGTTAATATGATTATATATGGCTATGTTGTCATCTTCTGTTGATGTGCTTTAAATATACTGTATAAAATACTGTATGTGTAGTCTTCGTGTGGAGGGCGCCATGAAGCAAGCAGACTTCAAAATCCTTGAGAGGAC
>NZ_JBANSN010000027.1:0-54665 GCF_037070215.1 Vreelandella arctica
CGCGCGGGCATTCACGAAGGACCCGTCTTTCGAGCCGTCAATCGCTGGGATCGGTTGCAACCCCAAGCCCTCTCAGGCGGGTCAGTGAACCGTATCCTGAAGGCGCTCGGGGAAACCTGCGGCCTGGACTTCGTGCCGACCCTGAGCAGTCACAGCTTCCGGCGCGGTCTATCCACCGCCGCCGCGCGGGAAAAGGTCGACTTTGCGCAGATCAAGCGCCAGGGTGGCTGGAAGCATGACGGGACGGTGCGGGGCTACATCGAGGAAGGACAGCAATTTACGGACAACGCCGCAAACACCTTACTGACCAAAGTCGCCAGGTTGATCCGGGACACCGACTAATGGTGAGTGTGGTCGCGGCTGGCTACGCTGCCCGGAAGCACTCAGAATACGATGAACAGGTATCTGTAGTGGCTCACAAAGCTAATCTGTTGGGCCCGCAATTATCCTGAGCAGTGGGACCACATTGGGTGAGAAAGGGCGCCCGGTTGGGCCCAGATTAGCTACGAACCGACCAACCCCTGACCGTCATACTCGACGGTTCCGCAAGGCAGCTGTTCCCGCACCTGCACCACCTGGTCCGTCGTCCAGTTGAGCGACGCTGCAAGCCGCTTAAGAGTGACAGGACGACCCTGGACCAGCTCACGCAATAGCGCCACATGAAGCGTGGCCTCCGCTTCTCCGGTCAGGCCCAGCCGATTCACGATTTCTCGCATATCATTCACGGGGCCTTGCCTTATCCCGCGCAGCAGGATAGTTGTTTGACATCCTTGGTAAACGTTTGAGCGCACAGCTTCAAACCTTCTACCATCGTCAGGTACGGGAACAGCTCATCGGCAATCTCGTTGACGGTCATGCGGGCGCGTAGCGCCATCACCGCGGTCTGGATCAGTTCGCCGGCCTCACCCGCCACGGATTGCACACCCAGTAACCGCCCGCTTTCACGTTCCGCGACCATTTTAATGAAGCCTCCGGTATCAAAGTTGACCAGGGCCCGTGGCACATTGTCGAGGGTCAGGGTACGGCTGTCGGTGACGTAGCCACTTGCCTCGGCGTCGGCCTCGGATAAACCGACGGTTGCAATCTGTGGCTCGGTAAAGACCACCTCCGGCATGGCGCTGAGATCCAGGCGGGCATCGCCGCCGGTCATATTGATCGCGGCCCGGCTACCACCCGCTGCCGCCACATAAACAAACTGGGGCTGATTGGTACAGTCGCCGGAAGCGTAAATGCCCGGCACCCGGGTCTCGAGTTGCTCATTGACGATAACGGACCCGCGATCAGTCTCGACGCCGATAGACTCCAGGTTCAGCCTGTCTGTGTTCGGTGTGCGTCCCACGGCCACCAGCAGCTGATCGGCCCGCAGTTCCCCGGCGTTCGTGTCGAGCACGAATTCCTCGTTGGTATAACTGATCTGGCTCGCCTGGGTGTCATTCAGAACCTTGACACCCTCGGCTTTGAACGCGGTTTGAATGGCCTCGTCAACAGCCGGGTCCTGCCGGGATAACAGTCGACTGCGCGCCAGGATGGTCACCTCGCTGCCCAGTCGGGCAAACGCCTGTGCCAGCTCCACTGCCACGACGGATGCCCCAATGACAATTAGTCGATCCGGAATGGTGTCACTGGCCAGTGCCGTGGCGGACGTCCAGTACGGCGTATCGGACAGGCCCGGAACCGGGGGGATGGTAGGCCGCGCACCGGTACCAATGAACGCTCTGTCAAAGCGTACCTCGCGTTCCGTACCATCAGGTGTAGTAACCTGCACTGTATTGGCATCGATAAAACGGGCCTCACCCCGCAGGACAGTAATCGCCGAATTGTCGTCGAGAATGCCCTCATACTTGTCGCGACGAAGCTCATCGACCCGGGCCTGTTGCTGGGCCAGCAACCGGGGCCGGTCAATGGTCGGCTCGACTGCCGCAATGCCCTCGTCGAACGGACTGCGGCGGCGCAGATGGGCCACGTGAGCGGCGCGGATCATGATCTTCGAGGGCACGCAGCCGACATTGACGCAAGTGCCACCGATGGTACCACGCTCGATCAGCGTCACTCGGGCTCCGCGTTCCGCCGACTTCAAAGCGGCGGCCATGGCACTGCCACCACTGCCAATCACGGCAATGTGCAGATCGTTATCACTCATAAACACTACTCCTGTTTCGCCCCGGACTGTATCAGTGTGGACGGGTAGCCCGCGTTGGTCGTGGCTTGAGTTATTGCGTCGACAGAGGTTTTGTCATCGTAGAAAGTAACCGTCGCATCACGTTCCTCATAGCGGACCTGGACAGAACTCACCCCATCAACTCTCTTGAGAGCGGCTTTGACGGTAATCGGGCAAGCCGAACAGGTCATTCCGGGAACAGACAGGGTCACCGTCTTTTGCTCCGCCAAGGCAGGCATGCTGAACAGCGTAAACAGTACGGCAGTGATCAGGGACTTTCTCATGGTGTATGGCCTCTCAGTAAAATAACGGTAAGACGAAAGGGAATGCCAACGCGATCAGTACGAGCAACGCGACGATCCAGAAAGTGATCTTGTAAGCGGTGCGCACTTGCGGTACTGCGCAGACCTCGCCCGGCTCGCAATCCTGTGCAGGCCGGTATATCCGACGCCAGGCAAAGACCATCGCCACCAGAGCAGCACCAATAAACCACGGCCGGTAAGGCTCCAGAGCGGCAAGATTGCCGATCCAGGCACCGGAAACACCAAGGGCGATCAGGACCAGGGGGCCAAGACAGCAGGCCGATGCGAGCAATGCTGCGACCCCGCCTGCAATTAATGACCCGCGACCGGATTTGGACTCTGATTTCAACTCTGACATTGCGACGGTTCCTTTCATGACTTTGCTGGCTATCTTCAAAATACTTCCGTAGTCGGCTACGGAGTCAAGCCCCACACTCCTATAAAATGTTCAGCACTCTTGACCCCGTACCGTGGTACGGGCACTAATCTTATTATTCGGATCTACTGGGTGGGAGTTCTGCCATGACAGACATGACCATTGGCAAAGTGGCTGACGTGGTGGGTGTTGGTGTCGAGACGATTCGTTTTTACGAACGCCGCAAGCTCATTGAACAGCCGCCACGTCCCAGGGAAGGTGGCTATCGGATTTACTCGGACGCCACGGTAAGGCGACTGCATTTTATTCGTCGAGCGCAAGAGCTGGGCTTCTCACTGCGTGAGATCGCTGAGCTGCTCGCGTTGCGTGATGCCGAAAGCAACCAGGCAGACGCAAGTGATGTACGCCAGCGGGCGATGGCAAAGCTGCACGACGTAGACCAGAAAATTGAACAGTTACGGCGAATCCGCCAGGGGCTGGCGGCACTTGTGGACTGTTGTCCCGGACAGGGGCCGTTGCAGTGTTGTTCCATATTTGACGCCCTGGAGCAGAATGCGGGGCCTACAGGCGAGCCGATCATAAGTGAGGAGACAGACATGCAGACAATCAGGCTTTCAATCGGCGGCATGCACTGCGGTGGGTGCGAGGAAATTGTTCGTCATGTTCTCGAACAGCAAACCGGCGTCAAGGGGTGTTCCGTCTCCCATGAAAGCGGTGAAGCCCGGGTGGCAGTTGACGAATCAAGGATTTCGGACGAACAACTTGCGGAGGCTGTGCGTGGTGCGGGGTACTCCGCAAACATCATGAACACGACAGAATAACCCCTTGGAATTCTCGGCGGCCTTGCCCTTGGCCGCGAGCCTCGGGTTACTGGCCTTCGTTGAGCCTTGGTCCGCGGGTAGGGGGCCGGGCCGAAAGTTTCGGGAATAAATCCCGGCCCGGTGACGCCTTTGGCTTCACAGATCGTTTTCGACCGGTGCTTTGCTGGCAAGAGGTCTTGCCAGCACATGAGTCCGGCCGAACTTCTTTTAGCCTTTGGAGTTTGTAATATGCGTCCACCGATCCCCCATGCCATCACATCATTCGTCGCCGCAACCCTGCTCAGTGTCAGTGTGCCCGTGAGCGCGGCGGAAAACACCCGCTTTGAGCGCGGCAGCGAGGTGTACAACCAGCAGTGCGCTGCCTGCCATCAGGCTCAGGGTCAAGGCATACCGGGGTCGTTTCCCCCGCAAAAAAACCACACCGCTCAAATGTACAATGCCACTGACGGTATCGGTGGCCGCCGCTATCTGGGGCATGTGCTGCAGTACGGCCTGACCGGCCCCATCAAAGTCGACGGCACAAGCTACAACGGCAACATGCCGGCCTGGGGCGGTGCGCTCACTAACCAGCAAATGGCGGATGTGCTGAATTACGTGCTGACGGCGTTCGGCAATGAAAAGCGGGTTGCTGGTGAGTTTCAGCCCTACACCCCTGAAGAAATCGAAGCGATTGCGGGTAAGGACCTGTCCGGCAAGGATGTTTACCAGCTGCGGCAGACCCTGCTGGGCCAATCGCCTGAGCAGTCGCGGACCAAAGCCACTCCCGTGCGGTCGGCGCCCGAACTAAGCCTGGAAAAGTCCATTCGCGACCCTCTGTATGTGGCGGTCCAGAACAGCGGCATCGTGAAAGTCCTACCCTCAAAGCAGGCCTGGCCCGGCGTCGCGGGCGCTCACTACAATGCCCTGAGTCCTGATGGTTCCCGGCTGATGGTGTCCGGCTTCAAAACCGGCAATGTCTACGTTTTGAATACCGCCAGCGGTGAGGTGATGGCCAGCGTACCGATCGGTGAGGTGGCCCAGGGCGTAAAAATCTCACCGGATGGCCGTTACGGCCTCGCCGTGGCGCCGACCCAAGGCGACGTTGCGGTGATCGATATGAATACCCTTGAACTGGTCAGGAAAATTCCAGTGGGCAAGGTACCCCACAACCTCGTTTACAGCGCCGACGGCACACTCGCCTACGTCACGCTGCAGGGCGAAGGCGCGCTGGCGGTAGTGGATATGCGGGCCCTGGAAAAACAGCGTCAGATCCCCACTCCGGGTCTCAAGACGCCTCACAACATTGACATCAGCGCCAACGGTCAACGGCTATGGCTGCGCGACTTTACCGGCAACGTGGGGGTACTGGACCTGGCTAGCGAAACCATGCTGAAAACTTTTAAAGTGGGTAGTGGCCATGGCGGCATCGACGTGGTGCCTGGCGAGCAATACGTCGCAACCGGTGCGATTTCTGCGTCCGTGGTCACTATAATCGACTCCGAGAGCCTTAAAATTGTCAAAAATGTCGACGTGGGCGTTGGCCCCCACGGCGTTCGGGCAAGCCGCGATGGCCAGTTCATTTACGCGTCGGTCACGGCGGATAACCACATTGCCGTTATTGATACCCAGTCCCTCGAGGTGGTCCGCCGGGAGCCGGTTGGAGGCCAGTTCCCCTTCTGGCTCGCGGTACCGGGCAATCCATAAAAAAGTCGGGAATAAAAGGCGACCCGGTGACGTCCTCCAGTGAAGTGACCATAAATAGGTAGCGGGCAGCCCCATGCGCAGCACCGGAAGCAGGCAGCAATTCGACACACTGGTACGGCCCTGGCGCTACCGCCTGTACGGTGTTGCGCAACGCCAGGCCCCCTCACAGGAAATGGCGGAGGACTGGACCCAGGAGACCTTGCTCCGGGCCTGGCGGGACTTTGACCAACTGGACGATCACGTGGCGGCCTACGCCTGGCTGCTAAGGATTCTCAACCGGGTGGTTGCCGATGACTATCGGCGGGATGGGCGCCGGCAGCAACTGGCTCCGGTGCTGACCACCGGTGACGCGGTGTTGAATGAGTATCCCTGCAGTGCCCCGGGCCCCTTCGATCAGCTCCTGAAAAACCAGAGCGATGCGCAGGTCATGGCTGCGGTTCACGCCCTGCCGGACAGCTTTCAGCAGGTCATTCTGTTGCGGGACTTTGAGGAGCTGAGCTATCAGGATATCGCACAAATTCTGGACCTGGCACCGGGGACGGTCATGAGTCGCCTGTCACGCGCGCGGCGCCTGCTCGTTAAGCGACTGATCAAGGCAAGCCCGAGGTCCCTGGCTGCCAGCCACACAAAATACACATCGGTGAATTCCCATGAGTGATCTCAAAAACACAGACGCCCACGAATGGTCCGACCTGCACGCCGAAATCCAGGATTGGCTGGCGGGCTATGCCGATGGTGAGTTGGATGAGCATCACACCGCCCTGGTCGAGGCCCATCTTGCTGGATGCGAGACCTGCCAACACGATGTTGAACGTCAGCGAATTCTTTCCGAACGACTGCAGATGATACCCACTCCGGGACTGTCCGCCGATTTTGACGGGCGGCTCGATATCGCCCTTGCGAACGCCCCCGTCGGTGGCAAGGGCCCATCCGGTCGTCGCCGCATGACGAATCTGAAACGCTGGCTGAGCAGCCTTCGCCCGTCGGTTGTGATTGGCAGTGGCGGTTGGGCCGTCGCCCTGGTACTGGCAGCGGTACTGCTGATGCCCAGCGTGACGCCGGATAATATCAACAGGATTCCCATGGTCAGTGACGTGCTGAACGATTATCAGCGTGTCGCCCTTGAGGAACTGCCTATCCAGGCCGGCAGCTCGGAAGTGTCTCCGCCATTGCCGTGGGCAAACAGCCGGGTGCTGGCAACCTGGATGACCCGAGTGGGGGGCGAGCCTGCCCAGGCGTACGCCATGCGCCAGGGCAACAGCCTAGTCATCCAGTATCGTATCTCGGAGCGCGTATTCTTCCGGGATCCGGATGTGCGACAGGCGGTGGCCCGAGCCGGCGACTTTCGTACCCGGGCCGATCAGTTGGAGGTGCTCGGGCTACCCATGGAGGACTCGGGATTGCTGGTGGTTGCGCCAGCCGGGAATATGCCGGCGGTAAGCGAAGCCACGACGGGGGCCTCCTGACTTGCTGTCAACGGTGATTATTTGACCATGACCTACTACACTGAATCAAAATCAGGTTTGTCACGAATTCATGGCACCGATGACCACCGTCGGCAAGTGCAGGTCGCGATGTCCTACCCGGTCGGCGCTATGGCGGATCGCCTCGGCCATCTCCCCATGCTGGTCGGCGGGTATGTTCTGGGAACGCTCACGGCCGTTTTGACAGCACTGGCCTTCTGGCTTTCGGTAGACAGCGTGCCGCTGCTCGCCGTCATCTTCTTCGTCGCTGGCTTGTACGTCACTGTCGAGGAAGCGTTGGAGTCCACGGTGACAGCCGAAATGGTGCAGGCCGACACCCTGATGATCAGCTATGGTGCGCTGGGGACGGTCAACGGGACGGCCAAGTTCGTCTCCAGCGCCACGGTCGGTTTGGTGTGGACCGCAGTCTCGCCGACTCTCGGCTTTGGCTTGGCGGCCCTGCTGATGGCGGCCGGGACATTGGCTATGCTCCGCGTCCGTAATGCGTAGCGTACAGAGACACTTACTATGACAATAAAACTGGTTTCGAACGCCAAGCAATGGGCACGAACCATCAAGCGTGACGTACACGCGGTCTGGCTTTCCGCTCGTGATCCCTGCACCCCGTGGTTCGCAAAGGCGCTTGCGGTGGTTGTCGCGGCCTATGCTGTCTCGCCCATCGACTTGATCCCCGACTTCATTCCCGTGCTCGGCTACGTGGATGACATCATCATCGTGCCGCTCGGAATCATGCTGGTCGTGAGGCTTATCCCGCCAGAGGTAATAAGCGAGCACCGAGAAACCGCCGCCAAAGCCACCGAGCGTCCGGTAAGCCGCATGGCAGCGGGGGTATTTATCACCCTATGGATCGTCTGTGCAGCCCTTCTAAGCGCCATCTACTTGTGATTAATTATAAACACCGGGAGGGCGAGTTGTACTTGGCGGATGACGCTGGCCACTGCCCAATTCTGGGGGCCGCGCACGCTCTCCAAGAATTTACCCCGGAGAACATCATCCAGGCCAGCACATACAATGGTGACCGCATAATTGTTGCTCACCTTCGTCCTCCGTTACCCAGCATTGAAGTGTGAGCCATGATAAATTATCCGAGTGTCATACATGACGCTATTGCGCATCTCATTTGAGATACGGTCAAGCTGTGGCCATTAGAAAATGGGTATCCGGATTAATTGGTTGACGATCCCTGTAGGCCCACCGATATCTTAATTTTCCCAGAAGGTTGATAGATCGACACCGAAGTTCTTCTCGGGCTCGGGTAGACCCATGCCGTAGGTCATGGTGGCCTTGCCCAGGAAGGGGGATTCCTTGGTCTGCGGCACCTTCTTCTTGTGCTTGGTGGTGTAGAGCATCCGGGCCCGCATCACCTCGAATGAGTAGCCCCGGCCATCGCGGTTCTTGTCCTTGGCCAGCCGGTTGATCGACTCCGTGAAGGCATTGGTGACTGGGATGTCGTCAATCCAGGCAGCCAGCGCCTGCTCAGCATCTCGCCGGCTGGCACAGTCCCAGATGTGGTAGAACCGCTCCTTGTGCTCGTAGGCTGCCAGGAGCTGGGGGAAGGCCCCCATTCAGGTTTCCATGATGAGACGTTCGCGGTCGGAGACGTCGTGAGCCCGCTTCAGCAAGGTCTTCCGGTCACCCTTGAGGGTTCGGCGTTGGTTGGCCTTCAGCTCCTTCCTGAGCCCCTTGCGGACCTTCTCCAGGGCTTCGTTGGCCATACGCACAACATGGAACTTATCGACCACGATGCGGGCCTGTGGCAGCGCCGCCTGGACGGCACGGCGATATGGCTTCCACATGTCCATGCTGACGATCTCGATCTTGTCGCGCTCGGTCATGCTCATGAGCCGCTTCGTCACTGCCTCCTGCTGACGACCGGGCAGCAGGTCTAACAAGGTACGCTCCTCCAGGTTGGTCAGGATGCAGAGGTAGCGGCGGTTCAGGTACAGCTCGTCGATACCTAGGTAGCGGGGTGTCTCGAAGCGGTGCGCACTTGCGGTACCTCGCAGACTTCGCCAGGTTGCCGATCCAGGCACCGGAACCCCCCAGGGCGATCAGGGCCAAGGTGCCCAGACAGCAGGCCGACGCGAGCAGGCTGCAACCCCGCCTGCGATTAACGACTCGCGACCGGATTGTGACTCGGAATTCAACTCTGATATTGCAATTACACCTTCTACGGCCTTGTTCGATAGGTTAAGCTTGAGGCCGTAGTCAACTACGGAGTCAAGGCAAATGCCGGATGAAATGAACTCATTGACCATCGGGGGGCTGGCTAAGGCGGCGAACGTCTCAGTTGAGACCATCCGCTACTACCAGCGACGTGGGTTAATACCTGAGCCCCAGCGTCCTCTCGGGGGTATTCGACGCTACGGTCCCAGCGATATCGGCAGGTTGAGCTTTGTGAAAACATCGCAGCAGTTAGGCTTCAGTCTCGATGAGGTCAGCGACCTGCTCCGACTCGAAGACGGCACCCACTGCCAGGAAGCCAGCACTCTCGCGGAGCGCAAGTTGCACGACGTACGTGGGAAGATCGAAAAGCTACAGCAAATTGAGGTTTTACTGAGCGCCATGGTTGATCGG
The DNA here is from genome assembly GCF_037070215.1 of Vreelandella arctica. Taxonomy (NCBI): domain Bacteria; kingdom Pseudomonadati; phylum Pseudomonadota; class Gammaproteobacteria; order Oceanospirillales; family Halomonadaceae; genus Vreelandella; species Vreelandella arctica. The sequence continues at coordinate 9,402 of NZ_JBANSN010000027.1, forward strand.
TGCTGCGCCCAAGAGGGCAATATCTCGTGCCCCTTAATTGCGTCATTACATGAAGGGGTTGGGCGAAAATTTTGTACCTACCCTAGCCAGAGTGGGCCCCCTGCCAAACCTCAGTGACAAAGGGCAACCCCGCAGGCCCTCAGAATGTCCAGTGTGACCAGCAGAGTACGGCGGGGAAGTTTTTGGGCAACAGCCCCAAACAGAGGTGCTATTAGGGCGTAGGCAATCATCTTCAGGGCCAGCGCAATGCCGAGCACCTGGCCCGCACTGCCGCCCGTCAGTCATGGGCCAGCGGCGCCAGCGCCACCGTCGTTAGCCCGGTCCCTGCCAGAGCGATTAGCTGGGCACTAGAAAGGCGTTGGTAGGTGTGAATGATCAGTGGGGGGGGAAAGATGCTCAATGGCCATAGCTCGAATCAGTCTGCGGTGTGGTGTAACGATTCAATAAATCGGGGAACCGGCGATCGATGACCGAATAATCCCGTAACGTAAAGCGAGCGTGGCGTTCACAAAATAACGGGCGGTTCCTTTGGTCTTGACGAATTGCTGCCTACTATAAGCAATGCCCCCCTCAAGAGCGAAAGTACTGTGGGCTAATGCCTTTCACTGGAACCCCATAGCGAAGGACTGCGTATGAGTAGCCTCCATGAAACCGCCTATCCGCGATTGAAGGCGGTGGTCTCGGATCAAGAACTGGCAGAAATTTATACACCCTCTACCCAGGAACGATCCTTTGCCCGAAAGCACGGTCGAACTCCGGCTGCTCGTGGCGCCCTACTCATTCTCCTGAAAACAGTGCAGCGTCTGGGCTACTTTGTCCATCTCAAAGCCGTTCCCCAATCCATTACAACGCACATTCTGGCGTGCGACGACCTTTCACATCTCGCATTGAGCCAGCTCAGGGTCTACGACCGCAATGGCGGCGCCCGTCAGCGGATGCTGGAGACGGTTCGTCAACAGGTGGGCATCAAGGCGTTCACCGTTGAAGGCAAGGCAATTGTACGGGAACTAGCGCGTGAAGCGGCCACCACCAAGCAGGACCTGGCGGACATCATCAATGTGGTGATTGAAGAGCTGGTGCGCCAGCGTTTTGAGTTACCGGGTTTTTCAACGTTGCAACGGACCGCGCGTCAGGCTCGCAGCACGGTCAATACCGGTTACTTTCGGACGCTCAATGTGGGTTTGACAGCGCATCAAAAAAACGAATTTGACCAGTTGCTGCAAGTGCCGGATGATTCCCCTCATACCAGTTGGCATAAGTTGAAACAGGAACCCAAAAAGCCGACCAATACGGAAGTGAAGAAGTATCTTCAGCACCTGGAATGGCTTCAGGGCTGGTGTCAACGATTGCCCGCTGTTGATCACATTCCAGCCGCCAAGTATCACCACTTCATACTGGAAGCACGAGCGCTTGGCGCGGCCAACATCAAGGCTATGCAAAGCACCAAACGCTATGCCTTGATGATTCTGTTGGTCCATGCCCAATTGCGTCGCGCAATGGACGATGCCGTCGACATCTTTGTCCGCAAGATGCGCAACATCAAGACTAAGGCGGAAGCCAACCTGAACCAGTATCATCTGGATCACATGAAACGGATGGACAAACTGGTCGCTCAACTGCGTGACGTGCTGACCGCCGTTCAGGAAGCGCCGACGGATTCCGAGCGAGGTGCCCGAGTGGCGGCTGCCATCCAGAGCGACCCTGATGAATTACTGGCCGAGTGTGAGGAACACATGGCCTATGCTGGCAATAACTTCATCCCGTTTATGCTGCAACCCTATCGCCCGTTACGCCCCCTGCTATTCAATTGCCTTGAACTACTGGATCTGACGGCAACCAGCCACGATCAATCCTTGATTGAGGCGATTGCGACTCTGAAAAAGCACCGGCACAGCCGCAAGGAATGCCTTGTGCTCAGCACTCAACCCGTCGACGTGTCCTGGCTACCGGAGCGTTGGCGCCGTCTCATATTGGGGTCCGGGTCAAGCCAGCTACTGCCCGGTATGGTCTACCGGAAGTATTTCGAGCTGGGCGTACTAACGCAGGTGAAGCGTGAACTGATTTCCGGCGATCTCGCGGTCGCGAATAGCGACCAGTACAGCGACTACCGCGATCAGCTCGTGGATTGGAGTGTCTATGATGCCCAAATAGCGGACTACAGTGCGATGGTTGATATCGCATCCGACCCAGCCGCTTTTGTGGCGCAGGCCCGCTCACGCTTGAGCGAAACGGCGGACCGCATTGACCGTAACTTCCCGGAGAATGAATACGCCGTCTTCAATGGTGAAGAGCTGGTGATCCGGAAGCACCGTCGCACAGCGCCTCCCGATGGGCTGGCCGAAATTGACAAACAGTTATCCCAGAATTTGCCCGAAAAGAATATTCTCGACATCCTGGTGGAAGCCGAAAAATGGCTGGGGCTCCACAAACGCTTTGGACCACTTTCCGGTTTTGAGAGCAAGCTGGAAGACCCACGTACCCGCTTTGTTTCGACCTTGTTTTGCTATGGCTGCAATCTCGGGCCAACTCAGACCGCCCGATCCATCACGACACTTAATCGCCGGCAGGTGTCCTGGCTCAACCTGCGGCACGTCACCGAAGAGCGCTTGGAGCAGGCCATTGTGCAGGTTATCAATGCCTACAACCGCTACCGGCTGCCGCGACACTGGGGAACTGGCCAGCGGGCTGCCGCCGATGGCACAAAATGGAATCTGTACGAACAGAATCTGCTATCGGAATACCACATACGGTACGGTGGCTACGGCGGGGTGGGCTACTACCACGTCTCCGACAAATACATCGCGCTGTTCAGCCACTTCATCCCTTGCGGCGTTTATGAGGCCATTTACATCCTTGACGGGCTGATCAAAAACGATTCCGATATCCAGCCTGACACCTTGCATGGCGATACTCAGGCGCAAAGTGCGCCCGTCTTCGGGTTGGCTTACCTGCTGGGTATCAACCTGATGCCCCGCATCCGGAATCTGAAGCAGCTGGTGTTCTACAAGCCTGACAAACGCCAACGGTATGAGCACATCAATGCCTTGTTCAGCGAAACCATTAACTGGCAACTGATCGAAACCCATGTGCCCGACATGCTCCGGGTGGCGCTATCGATAAAGGCAGGGAAAATAGCACCGTCCACGGTATTGCGACGTTTAGGTACCGCAAGCCTCAAGAATAAACTCTACTTTGCTTTCCGGGAACTGGGGCGGGTAGTTCGGACAACCTTTCTTCTGGACTACATTGGCAGCGTGGAGTTGCGGCGAACCATTCATGCGGAGACGAACAAAACGGAGGAGTTCAACCAGTTCGTAAAATGGCTATTTTTCGGCGGCGAGGGGGTGATCGCCGAGAATATCCGCCACGAGCAACGGAAGGTGATCAAATATAACCACTTGGTGGCCAACCTGGTCATTCTTCACAATGTGGAGTCGATGACGTTAACCCTTAAAGATCTCAAGGATCGCGGCCATCATATTGATCACGATATTCTCAAAGGATTGGCCCCATACCGCACGGACCATATCAACCGATTTGGCGATTATACGCTTGATTTTGAACGGCAGGTTTCACCCATGAGCTACAACGCCAAAATAATTTAAATACAATAGGTTAAGGCACATTTTGGAGGATTTCGTCAGAATCGTTGCCGACCCTCGGGTGGCCGCATCTGTTCAGCGCTCTCGATTGCTCGGAAAGGCCAGCTGGCGATGCAGCTTCTGGATGATCTAGCCCTAAAGAAGATCAAATTCGATGACGCACTGCTTGAGCAGGCTGACTCGGGTGATGATGAAGCATCAAACTTTGATACGGATGCTCATATTCACATCCCAGCTCTTGCGGCCGTTGCTGAGGAGCTGATCACCCTACTGGGGGGTGAAGTTGTCCCTACGCTAGAGGATGCCACTGAAAAAGCTGTTCAGGCATCTAAAGCAGCCTGAAACCTACCCATACATATCCTGCGTTTGACCTGGCTCCGTCCAGGCGTTTTTATGCGCCATATAGAGCATTTTATACTATTTGCCGTATCAGTTTATGTGGTTTATCATGTTTCGCATGCGTAACTTGGCAAGGATCGCCACTGTTTGCAAAAGGACATTCTCAACCTGTCTTTTCCAGGTCGGCTACCGGAAACACCATGACCAAAATAATCAGTTTCTCCAATCAGAAAGGCGGGGTCGGAAAATCGACCATTTGTCTTCAAACAGTCTTCTACCTCGTGGAGGCGGGCTATCGCGTACTAGCAGTTGACTTCGACCCGCAGGGCAACACCTCTAGCCGGTTGAGCCAGAGCGATGAGGCAACCTATACAGGCACTCCCTCAGTCAGGCTGTTCGATGAGAACATGCATGAAATCAAGCCGATGAAATGCGTGCGAGGAATGGATCTGATCTGGACCACCAAGAACGATCCTGAGCTGTCCGAGATTGAGTCCCTACCGCTGAACTGTGTTGTGAACCCGATCACAAACCTGAAGGCTAGCGGCATACTGGACAACTACGATTATGTGCTGGTCGACTGTCCCCCTAGTCTGGGCCGTAAGCTGGTAGCTGCACTTACTATGTCTACCCATGTCATTTGTCCAGTACAAGTGAGCGGATTTGCATTGGATGGCGTAGAGGGTCTGCTGAACACGATCATAAGCGTTCAGGAGGAGCTGAATCCCGAGCTGGAAAATACCGGGATGGTGATCAATAACCTCAAGCGTGGCTTCGAGGAGGACATGATCACACGAGATGAGCTTCGCAAGGCAGTGCCGGATCTGGTCTACAAGTCTGAGATTGGCGTTCGAGGCCAACTCGACGTGGCCAACCTCAACGGCGTACCCGTTTGGAGCATAAAAAAGACATCGGCACGAGAGGCAGGGAAAGAAATCCGTGCAGTGATCGAAGAACTCATGGAAAAGGTGGGCTGACATGGCATTAGGAAAACTAGACAACCTACAGAGCCTTTCACGCCGCTCAAAAGGCGCCAAGGAAGTATTGGTGCTGGATACAGCAGAAGTGGTGCCGAAGGATGGCCAGGTCCGCGAGAAATTCGCCGGCATTGAGGAGCTAGCCGACTCAATTAAGTCGCATGGTCAGGAACAGCCGATCATCGTATCTCCTAAAGATGCCAACGGTAAGTATCGGATTCAGAAAGGTGAGCGTCGTTGGCGTGCCTGTAAACAGGCTGGCGTACCGGTTGAGGCGATCGTCAATAAAAAAGACCAGAACGAGCTGGACGAGACAGCCGGCGAGCTGATCGAGAACATCCAGCGAGAGAACCTGACTCCGATGGAGATTGCCAAGGGGATTCAGAAGTTCATTGATGGTGGGTGGAAGGCCGTTGATGTGGCTAAGCGTCTAGGCAAGTCGCGTGGTTACATCTCGCAGCACCTATCGCTGCTCAAGCTCCCGGAATGCGTGCAGAAGCTCTACGAGGAAGATGTTACGTCTGACCCAGAATCGTTGAACTCGCTCAGGCAGATATATCAGATTGCGCCTGAGATTGCAGAACGCATTTGTGAAAAGGCTTTGATAGACGGGATTAGCCGGAAGGCCTGCCGTGAGCTGCTGAAACAGGCGAAGGATGGCACCCTGCCTGAAGATCCTGGAACAGCGCCCATGGAGCCTCAGGTGCCAGCTCTAGGGTCGCAGGATGGCCAACCACCACTTAGCGGATTCGACTCAACCCCCTCTGCCGGAGAGACTGCCAAGGGTGACACTACTGATGACGGCCGGCCTGAAATACCACCTCAGATTTCCGAGGGAGAGGGCTCCTTTCCTGGTAAGGGGGATGTTGCACAGAAAGAGCCACCGACACCCAAACCGGCCACTAAAATCGAGCAACCCCAGCCCAAGAAGGCGGCTGTCGTCGAACTTGAAACACCTGCGCCAGTAATGGCAAAGGAGCCCACCCGGGCTCGTATCGTGGTAAGCGTGACCGTGAAGGGCGCACTACGTAGCGGCTTGCTACAGACTGATCGTATCGATCGCGAGACTGGCTATTGCTGGGTTCGGCTAGATGATGATGAAAAAGACACACTGAGGGTAAGGGTCTCTGACGTTCAGCTACTTGGTGTCGAGGGTGAGGACTGACCTCTATGCCGAGCCTATCGCGTGACACACAGCGAAAATACGACATCATCCGTGCTATTGACCACATGGATCGCCCAAGCCTTCAGGACATCTCTGAGGCTACGGGCATCCCGGCTGGCACGGTTAAACGGCAGCTGACTTCGATCCGGGAAGAGTTTAAGGTAAAAATCCTCTTTATTCGTGACCCTAGCTCACCTGAAGGTGCAATGGGCTATTACGCACTCGAAGGCTGGGGAATCTTGGACCCAAACTCCTTTCGAGTGCATTTTGGAGACAGCACTTCCTAGCCAACTGACACCCGGGGAGCATATAGCTCCCCGAATTTTTTCAAACCAGCCCCACCTTTCTGTGCCAGTCAACACGGAGTCATCAGCAGTGACTGAATCCGATAAACCCCCACGGAGTCTCATCAAGCAACCTGCTTCAATTGGTCATGAAGATGTAGTTAAAGAGCTTGCCACTTTGAAGGTCGAACTGGATAGATACGCACGTAAGACAATTGGGCAACCGTTGCTTAATGACATAGGGGACAATGATCGAGGAACCTGCGCACTACACCCAGATTCATTAATGGCAGTGCTGATACCTTTTTTAAACTGGGAAGACCAGAATGGACAGGCTTATCGAGCCTTTGTAGATCCGAAACATGTCCTTGGGGCAAGCATCAAAGGGCTTCCTGAGAACGTGCCAGCAGAGGAGGTGGTGAAAAGAATCGAGCGCTACGCGACCTACTTTGGCTCAAGGGATAACGCCTTATATATCTGGTACAAGCCACTTGGGCTATTCATTGCTCATGAGGGAAAACACAGGGTCGCTTTTATGCGATCGCATGATCAACCGGCTATAGCAGCGTGGGTTCAGGAAGCTGGTTATCCGGCCCCATCTCGAATTACGATAATTGAGCCCAGCGATGATCGTGACGAATGGTTAGCAATGCTCGATGGTCGCTACATCCAGGTTCTGCGGCGTCCGAACCTTGCTCGGAAAATACTTGATGCTTACGGCGTATCGACAGAGAGGTGGCAGAATATAGAGCATCTACCTGAAGAAGAGATGGTGCGATTGGCGATTTATGAGCGCCGGCTTCATCGACCAGCCAGAACACGGAAGGAAAGGGATAGAACTCTTGACCTGCAGGCTCTTCTCGCTCGAAAGGCCAGGGACAGTCAGGAGCAATATTTTCATTGTCATGATCTCGAAATATATCGTCTTGACTGGAAGCGCAATATTGCAGTCATGTGTTTCCTGCTATTTGCAGGTTTACTGCTGTTAACGTTTGATCATGAGTGGCCGATCAAAGCAGGGATTGGCTTGGTGGGTGTAACCTCTGGCATGATGCTGAGCCAGGAACTGATGAGATTCAAAGGCCCGCGAAAGCTAAAATCATGAATGAACGAGACCGAAACTACCTTAAAAGGCTCCGCTACGGCTGATGACGACCAACCATACCGCAAATTTGTAGCCTACTAACCCGCAGGAAAGCCTCTTAAGGAGCGAAAGTGCTTGCAGAAAACATAAAAATTGGCAATCGTCGGGTATGGATGCACAAAGCTATCAACCACCCTGACTTTGTATCGGAGAGTGTACTCACAAGAGACCCATGGAGCTTCGTAGAGCTTTGGCTTAAGCGACAGAATAAGAGTGAGGCACTATCCTTCTGGTCACAGGCACGAAGGTTTCATGAAGCCGCTAAGTATATGGATGTTGAGGCCTCGCCACTATCCCTTTATTACTCATTCCTGAACGCAACCAAAGCTCTCCTTGTGGTTCGAGGCGCCACGCATGCAGAGAATCATGGTGTTACCGGAGATAGGCCAGCGAAAGCCAAGGCTAGCTTGGCGAACGAAGCCATAACTTTTAAGTCTGGCGGTATCTTGCCTGCTTTGTGTACGTACCTCGGGGAAAGCACCGTCACACACGCCACCGAAAAGTATAACCTCAAGGACTTGCTCTGGAATGTCCCTTTTGTGCATAGAGCATTCTTGCATACTTTCAGGGCAGCCCCCGAGCTCTTCATTCCGTTAGAAAGTGCTTGCTACGTAAAACATCCTGATCCCAAGGCTCGTGAATGCTGGTTCCAAGCTGAAGTGTCGCCCAGGTATGCAGATGGGCGGATGCTCAGAAATATCCCTCACTCTTTTGAATGGTTCACTGAGGAGGGAAAAACATATATTCGCCGAAAAAAGCGCTTCAACTGGTGGCGAGGTAAAGCCCCACAGGCTGAAAAACTACTGGCCCAAAAACGGCTAGGCACATATCACAGCAAGACCCGTCGAATCATAGTTCCTATCTCTGGGAATCGCGACCTGTGGTACATCAAGCGGAATCTGAGCAGTAATCCGCCATCTGAGCGCCACGGTCTTACCATTATATTTGCTGCGATGCATCGGCTGAGCGAACTAGCCCGTTACGATCCTAATGGCCTAGAAAGACACCTCTACGGCTCATCGAACTGGCTAATCACGGAGTTCATGACAAATTCAGCGGATCAATTCATTGATCAGATGGCGTCGGAAATTACAGGGTTCCAGTTTTGGCGACCAGCCATACGAACCCCATGAGAACTCATGTCAAGGTACGATATGAATAGCCGACAAGCTGATTGACTGAGCTGGCTACTGTGGTCCCTCTAAGGCTGACGTCAACCCTGCCCAGGTACTATACAGCGCGTTTTCATAACATTCTTGCTCAAGGCTACGCGCCAGCACGTCACTGGCGACAAGATCCAATTGGGTCTGAAGGCTTGCCACTGGAATAACTATCTCCGTGGTTTCCCATAGCTTCTTCTGTGTGCTGCGAGAATCAACTCGGTAGCGGGACCAGTGCGGTGAAGCCTCCACAGAGCTGATGGTTTCAACTAGCTGTGCCAAGCACTCTGGAGGAATTTTCTCATCGGCTAGCTTGGCTGCCTTTTTCAGGCTATTCAGAATTTTCCGCAGGTCATGCTCATCATTTAGCGAACGGCGATGCCGATTTGTAATCGTAATAGCCTGCCCAGGTTTGATCTGATTCCGACATTCAATAATCTCAAAACACCACTGTAGTAGCCTTTTAAGAATCAACTCCGCAGCGTGACGCTGAAGATAAAAAGCTGGTAATCCTATCTCATCGAAGCTACCACGTGCCTGCCCTTGCTCAACGAGCAAAGAGGCTGCAGTCAGATAGGCCCCCACATAAGATGGCTGGCGCCAAAACCCACCCATGCGAGCGATGCCATTCTCGAAATCACTTTCCGCTTGGCTGGGGTTCTTCCCACCAACGAAAACATCTCGAAGGTCGGTCGCAGGGTGACGGGAGTAGAGAGGTCCGGTGCTCCATAAACCGCTTACTTCTCTCTGACCAGTCATTTGCTGACCCCTTCCTGATGAATTAGGCAGTAGTTGCCGCGCATGGCTACCCATCGATCTGGGGTTGCTACAAGATGGCCACCATGGACTGGGTTCCGGCATTGCCGCCCCTTTGTGGTCAGCTCGGCACACTGCGCCATGTACCCGGCTGCTTGCCAGGCGAGGTAGTCTCCCCGGGTAATACCATAGACACTGGCAAAAGCTGCAGCCGGATCGCACCAGAACACCTCGAGCTGACCTGGCGTTAGCGTCACGGTTACCTTTCCAGCTGGGCCATCGTGGCTGGTGTTGAACGTTATGTCACTGTTAGCAAGGCGTTGGATGACACCTATGACTTGGGGTGAAGCCCTGTTCTGTTGTGTCATATCCCTTTCATCGCCTCCTCCAGGCGCCTTTCCGCACTTCGGTCATAGCGTTGTGTGGTGACTAGGTTGGTATGGCCTAAAGCGTATTGCACGGTGAGAACGTCGACCCCTCTATCCAGCAAATTCGTAGCGAAGGTGCGACGAAAGTCGTGCGGTGCGCATTCCTTTATGCCCGCCTGAGCAGCCCTTTCTTTAATGATGAAGTACACAGCCTGGTCAGTAATTCGAAGATCAGTAATCACACCATGGCGGCGCACTCGAGGGAACAGAGGGCCGACATCCCGACCCAACCGGGTTTGCCATGCCGCGACCTTCAGGAACGTTTCATTGGGCAGAAAGACGAGGCGCTCCTTGTTCCCTTTGCCCAAAATCCTGATCGATTGCCGGCCGCGGTCAATCATCTCGAGGTCTATGGATACACTCTCCGATCGACGCAGCCCCGTGTTGACCAGTAAGTGGAGTAGCACGGCATCCCGCTCCCCTTTGGGAGTCTCGTCTGTTTCGCATGCGGAACAAAGGGCTTGGATCGCCACATCATCTAGGTGTACGCCCTTCGGCAACCTCGAGCCTCTGACAGACTTGAGATCGCTTATCTGATGATGACTCTCACTGTCCATGCGACCGGCGACCCAAGCCTCACGCGCCACACCCTTCATCGCAGACAATGCTGTATTGATGGTCGCTGGCGCCTTGCCCAGCTCACTCATCATTTCGATGATCGAGCGCACATGTTCGCGCCGGATCAGATGCCACGGACAACTCTTAATGTCATGACCGCCGCTAAGGTGTGCAACTTGCTGAAGGTGCGATCGCATCGTCACCCGGCTTCTGCGGGAATCGAGCCCCATGAGATAAGAGAGCGCCGGGTTTCCTTTCGCCTCTGCCAAGGTATTTGATGCTACAGCAAGGCTACCAGTGCCGGACGGAGGAATAATCGTCAGTGAATCAGCCATTCCCGGCGCTCCCTTCCTTCTAAACCGGCAACGTGTTGCTGCAAATAATCAGCCTGGTCAGCAGAACACGCAACTATATCGAGCAAATCCCCGCCTGCATGCAACAGCTCGTGAAAATCTGATGAGCCTGGTGACGACTCGACGTAGACTCGCTGGCGACGCAGCCCGCCCGGGAGCGTTAAGCTCAAGTGCTCAAGAACAGCGTCGGCGTCCTCTATGACGCTAACAATATCGCCCGTATCGCGGACGATGGCCATGAAGTCGTTGGTAGTGATAACCACATATCCTGCTCGAGGTGGCATAATCAAGTGATCGAACATCCAATTGCTCTCTTATGGTTGTGATTCTTTCCCTTGGTCAGGGCTAGTATCGGCCTTGCGGCTGAGCCGCATCCTGGCACCAATAGGCGAAAACTTCTTCCTGGTGACCGGTACATGGTGATAATCCCTTGAACTCCCCAGCTTCGACGCCCAACCTAGTGAACCAGCCGCCCGAATCCCGGTAAAAGATCCGTCGTTTGCCGAGACCACCTAAATCAGCTGCGATTCGACTGATGACCCGCTGAGCATCATTGATGACCATTCGTGGGCCATCCTAGTCTATGATCAGTACGAGGGTGTCGGTGACGACCGCAATTTTGTAGATTGCTTTCAAATTCATTCAGCAGAGCGTTATTCACGTGACTCTCATACAGCCTACTAGGGTTCACGGCCCTTCTCTACTTTCTTAAATAACTATTTTAATAAGTAGAGAAATAAAGCGCCAGTTCAATTGCAATTTTGAGTGTGAAAATAGCATCACTCGAAAGCGGAAAATATTATCTTAACACACTGTTTTATAAGTATTCTTACAACCAAAATGCCATTTTCAACAAGCCTGTACGCAAAATCTAGCCTATTGGCAGGGTCAACGCCCGTGGATTTTGCGAAATAAAGGGTATTTTTTGGGCAAAGCACCTCCATGGAGAGAATTTTTTGCGATAGCTTATCGGTCACTGTCAACGGTCGCATATCGTTGACATACAGCCGCGTTAGCTACAAAATGTGCTTTGCACACTTTTACATTGCCTTGTCTGGAAGCACATGTCTATATTGCTTGAATACCAACAGCTGCAGGAGCAATCGGAGTCTCTTCGTGAGCAACTAATATCGGTTGAGAATCGAAGAGTCGAGAAGATTTCAAGCGTGAAAGTGCTTTTTTAATCGCTTAAAAACGTTAATAGTTGATTATAATAGAACAGCCTTGGACGTTATTAAATTGGTTAATGCTGAAAAAGGCGTAAGCGAGTCTCCGGCTCGACGTAAAAAGCGAAAGATAAAGGTATACCGCAATCCTTATGATAGGGAGATTGTCGAAATAAGAGGCGGCAATCATAAAACCCTGAGGGCATGGAAGGATCTGCACGGTGCCGAGGTCGTTGATTCTTGGCTTGTCGAAGAGAAATAGCAGGTTATTACTGTAGGCTGACAGAGGTTAGAGATGGCCAGCGATAGCAATAAAGACAAGGACATACAAGCTGTTTCGGTTAATAAGCCGCCTCAGCTTGACCTATTCAGCCTGAGCGATAGCCGGGACAAAAATTATAGCAATAGCATCGACATTTACGATGCATTGCCTAAATATTCTCTGGAGAAGCGTCGTCGATTCACAGACCTTAACAGCGCGGTAAGAGAGCGCGAATGCCGTATAGGCGAACGCGTTATAAAGGTTAAAGTTAAGCCAGCTATTATCGAGAATAGCAATGGTAAACATGAGCTAGTTTACCCTGGTGAGCGTGAAGAGATTATAGAAGACGCTTTAAGAAAACTGGCGGTTAATGGCGGAAGCGTCATGATCGATGGTAAAGTCGGTGTGCTTTTTACTTTCTACGAGTTGCGTGCTGAGTTACGCCGGAATAAACATGAGTTCAAACTCAGCGAGATAAAAGAGGCTATTCTTGTTTGCCGTGGCGCACAGCTTGAAACGGTCACAAATGATAATGAAACTGTTATTTCTTCTAGCTTTTTTCCTATGGTCGGCCTAACCACGCGAAAAGATATTCAGATGCGCGAAGGCGATACTAAATGCTACGTACAGTTTAACCCTTTAGTAACTGAGAGCATTCTTAAACAAACTTTCCGGCTATATGACTATAGCACTTCGATGGCGATTAAGAGTCCTCTTGCCCGGTACATGCATAAGCGAATGAGCCACTACTGGAGCCAGGCATCAGCCAATGATCCCTATACTCCACACCTCGTTCCTTACCTGTCAGGCAGCCCTCGCGGCCTCTCAGATCGCATGGGCAGTAATGTGCGAGCCATGAAGATTGCCCTTGACGTACTCGTTGAGCATGAGGTTATAGCTAGTTATAAAGCGAAGCGAATCACGGAAGGAAAAAAACTTGTTGATATATATTACGCGATTTATCCAACAGATAAATTTGTTAAAACCGTTAAACGTGCAAATTACAAAAGTAACTCAATACGGTTAAAGAAAGACTTACATTCTATTCGCGAAACATCTCTTTAAAATATTATTCCCTTATTTGCTCTTTGCGAATTCTGATTCATTGAATGCATGTAGATCGCATTTACTGCGTAGGGGGGATGTTGCACACATGGATGACTCGGCGCCCCTTCAAGCCCTCAGCCAGCGTGGATCGGAACCCTGGTGCTGTGCTGCAGAAACTATTGAGGCACGGCAGTATCAGTTCTCATAGCAAGCCAAGCGTGAGTCATCTTTGGGGGGAATGTTGCACAGATGGCCGCTTCCAGACCTCCTCGATCACACCGCCCAATGAGCGTGGCCAACGTCAAGCCACCCTAATAAAGCACACTGCCATCACCACAGTAGGCGTTCAAGAGTGCAGCTCGTGGGGCAAACGTAGGTGGGAACGTTGCACCATTAGCTGCCGCGACAGGCCTCTAATGCTCGGCCAGCGTGCTCAAAAGCGTCATACCTTCCCTGGCTGGGGATTGTTGATCAGTAACAATCTGATGATAGAGAAGCCAAGCTACTGAATTGATCAGCTTAAAATGGTAACGGTATAAATGTGCTCTAATAACAGTCAACGTATCCACATTTACTGTGGGTAAGCCTGTGGAAAAGTACCGTTCTATAGGTGGGAATGTTGCACGGTTTCGGTGGGGACACTGCACAGGTTGTTTTCTGACCAGCGATTTAGTCCCCTATAGTAGGTGGGTATATTGCACAGTTGATGTAAAGCGGATCGAATTGGCCATGTCAACCTATCATTCTTAAATCTTGCAGGTGGGAATGTTGCACAGATGGTGCCTAAATGAGCCAAAATGTGGACAAAAAGACGTTTTCTGTGGACATCAGGAGGATAACTTTGAGCCCCAGGTGGGGATGTTGCACAGCAAGCGGTGGGAATGTTGCATAGCAAGCGGTGGGGACGTTGCATCGGTTTTTGAAAGATAATGCATACTTTTCAGTGGTTTGATGCTTCTTTACTCGCTCGTAACCCTGTTTTAACCCAGCCTTAACCCTTTAACCTTTTTATATTAACCAGCCTTTCCTAACACCCCCCAAGCCACCGAGTTTCTTTGTGGGCCATTAGAAGAGCAGTATCAACATCACAGCAGGTTTAACAATTAAAGGATAGCCCATAAAAAAGCCTCACCAGCTGGAATGCTGGTGAGGCCATGAAAACGGCATAACCGTTGAAGTTATATCAGCCCCCTCTCTGCAAAGCTGACATGCTCGGTGCCAGCCACAATAATGTGGTCTATCACCTTTACGTCGATCACATCCAAAGCCTCTTGCAGCTTCTTCGTAATCTGACGATCAGCATCACTCTCTTGAGGACTACCGCTAGGATGGTTGTGACACAACAATACGGCGGAAGCATTCTGAAGTGGCTATAGTTTCCCGGACACACAGAGGCAGGTAATATCTCCTGCTTATAGAGGTGTGTCATGACTCAGAAGAAAACCAATTCTTATACCGACGAATTCAGAGAAGGTGCCGTCAAACTGGCGATAGAATCGAATCAGCCAGTTGCCCAGTCCGCCCGGGAACTGGGGGTGAACGTCAATACACTGCATACCTGGATCAATAAATTTCACGGCGAACCACCGCCAGGCTCCGGTAAGCAGGTAAATGACGTGCATCTGTATGAGGAGCTAAAACAGCTGCGTCGTGAAAATGCCCGACTCAAGGAGGAGCGGGAACTGTTAAAAAAGGCGGCAGCCTTCTTCGCCAAAGAATCACGCTGAAATACACCTTTATCATGCACCATCAGAGCGAATTCAGCATCGCTCTGATGTGTCGGGTGTTTGACGTTTCCCGAAGCGGTTATTACGAGTGGCAATTACGGCCGCCCAGCTTGAGAAACCAGCGAGATGAAGCGTTGAAGGCCAACATTCATAAACACCATCAAGCCAGCCGAGCGACGTATGGGACGCGACGTCTCCAGCAGAAGCTGTCTGAAGAGAATGAATCAGTCAGTCGGCGTCGCATTGGCCGATTAATGCAGGAGGAAGGCTTGGCGTGCAAAACAAGGCGCAAGTTCAGGGCAACAACGAACTCGAAACATGATAAACCCGTTGCTCCCAACCTGCTGGATCGACACTTCACCACGGAGAAGCCCGATCAGGCTTATGTGGGGGATATCACCTACATACCGACGCGGGAGGGGTGGCTTTACCTAGCGGTGTTTATCGACTTGTATTCGCGCGCTGTCGTAGGTTGGTCAATGGATAGTCGCATGCCGACCTCGCTGGTCAATGATGCGCTTACCATGGCGATTTGGAAGCGTAGGCCTAAGGCCGGATTACTGGTTCATAGCGACCGCGGCAGCCAGTATGCATCGGACAACTTCCAGCAGCTGCTGACGCAACATGGTTATCGGTGCAGTATGAGTCGTAAGGGAAATTGCTGGGATAATGCCCCGTCAGAAAGCTTCTTCCACACGCTAAAGACGGAACTTGTTCACCATGAAGACTTCAAGACGCGGGCTGAAGCGAAGCAAGTCATCTTCGAGTATATCGAAGTGTTTTATAACCGGGTGCGGCTGCACTCCAGCAATGGCTATATGAGTCCAGTGGACTATGAGTCAGCGCTACCAGTAGCTGCTTAAAAATATGTCCGGAAGACTGTTGCCACATCATTCGTTTCAATCGCACTTCTAACCACTTCCCTAGGATAGACAGCCGCCTTATCCACGGTGCCTCTAAAAAGCTCCTCATGCTTGATGACTTGATGTTGCGAGTTCAGCCACGTCACTGAGAACACTTCGTAAGGCAGTTCCGCATACTTGAGCGTCAGATAATCAACCGCTATCCAAGGAGCCGTTATCTTTGCACCCTCACTCTCAAGCTGACCATAGAACCGTGCTTCGATGATGTTCAGTGCCTCTGAGATAACAGCATCTTCACGCTCTTTACGCTGCTCTGTGATCTCTACGGTTCCCTTTCCAGGGAAACTATAAACTTTGGCCGCCTCACTAACTGCGAACATATCCAACTGGTTGGTGTGCTTCATCATTCTCTCCTCTCTCATTCCCGCTGCCGGGTCTCGATTAGAGTTAGGGAAAGCACTGACCCTGACCCCCCACCGGCTGTCACCTAGCGCCCTATCCCTTCTTGAGACCTGCACTACTGCAGGAATGAGAGAGGAGATAGATCATGAGCAAACGTGCAATCGATGGTATCCGCGAAGCACTCATACAAGGTTTGATGGAAGGCACAGCCCCCTGGCAGAAGCCTTGGAAACCAGGCGACAAAGATGTGAGCCAGCCCTATAACGCCTCTTCAGGGCGTTCTTACACTGGCTGGTCAAATATCATCAGTCTCTGGATTGCTTCATATAAAAACGGCTACACCAGCCCTGCCTGGGTGACTTTCAAGCAAGCGAAGGATCTCGGCACTCACCCCCGCAAGGGCGAAAAGGGCACTCCCGTGGAATTTTGGAAATTCCACAAAAAGCGCGAGAAGAAGGAGAACGGCACAACGGAGGAGAAAATCATCCCCGTGAACCGTATCTTTTATGTGTTTAACGAGGAGCAGCTGGCGGACCCATTGACAGAGGCTGCAAAGCCACCTGTCTTAGAAGCTCAACCTGAGCCCGTGCAGTTCGTTGCACGGCTGATTGAAGCATCGGGCATCCCTTTAAGCTGGGGCGGTGACAAGGCCTACTACAGGCCCTCTACGGATGGCATACGCCTGCCCCGTCCTGAACAGTTCCATGAGGTTAGTGAAATTGCGGCCACCGGCCTGCATGAGCTGATCCATGCTACTGGTGCTCCCTCGCGCCTCAACCGGGACAAGAGCGATCGCGCTCGAGAGGAAGTAGTGGCAGAAGCTGGCGCCTGGCTTGCAGCCATGCGCTTTGGTCTCCCTGCTACCCCCGAAAACTCGGCGTCCTACCTCACTGGATGGGCTTCACGGCTCAAAGGTGACCAGGCCAAAGAGATCGACCGTGCTCTGGCTGATGCGCAGAAGGCGGTCAACTTCATCGAGCAAATGGCACAACAGTGCGGTTTGATCGACGGAGAAGAAGACTCAACTGCAGCAACCGCGGCAGCTTGATTTTTTTCTTTACCATTCAACAGCCTCCCCCTCGGGAGGCTTTTTTTGTGCGCCCGGCACGGGCGCACTCCTGGAGGTGCAAGTCCTCCCGTAAGCTGGCCACAGCGAACGAAGCGAAGCGCAACTGCGGAAGGGTGACCAACCGTGGGAAGGAAGCGTGGAGCGTAAACCGCGAGCCGATGAACAAGAACCGGATAGGAGGCGCTGCCAAGCAGGGCGAGCGGGCAAGAAGCCGCGAAGCTCTTGTGGCCAAGGCGACGTAGCGTATATCCGGCGGTTGTGCGGTGAAGGAGTGTGTTCTTACCCGGGGAGATCTCGCCTTATGCCTGAAAGGGCAACGTGACCCCACGGAGCGAGAAGTCAGCAGAGGCCGTAGTAGCTCCTCGTTTTTTTTTGGAGCAAAGGGCCGAACGAGAAGGAGCGTCAAACGTCTTGTCGATGAGATCAGTAACGCATCAGATGCCCGCGACTGCGGGGCGGGAGAAGGCATGCCAAGGTGAAGCCTTGTCGTCCTGCTCCAGCGATGAAACTGGCCTCCCGCGACAAGTGCCGGAGGACGCAGGGCAAGGTCTGCTTGAGCGGGCCTTCGCAAGAGAGAACATGCTACGTGCATGGAAGCGCGTGCGTGCCAACAAGGGAGCAGCAGGCATCGATGGTCTGGATATTGCTCAGACCGCCGAGCACCTAAGGTGGGCCTGGCCCGATATTCGACAGCAGCTTCTTGCAAGTCGATATTATCCTCAGCCTGTCCGCCGAGTGGCTATTCCGAAGCCAGATGGAAGCGAACGAGAACTGGGGATACCCACCGTGACTGACCGTCTTATCCAACAGGCACTGCTGCAAGTTCTACAACCGCTGATCGATCCCACTTTTAGCGAGCACAGCTACGGCTTCCGTCCGGGCCGCCGTGCCCATGATGCCGTACTAGCTGCTCAGAGCTTCGCCCAACAGGGTTACCACACCGTTGTCGATGTTGACTTGTCTCGATTCTTTGACCGAGTCAATCATGACATCCTGATAGACCGCCTGAGGAAACGCATCCAGGATAATCGTGTTATCCATCTGGTTCGTGCGTATTTGAATGCGGGAATAATGGAGGGAGGGGTGGTCATTTATCGGCATGAGGGGACACCGCAGGGTGGCCCATTATCGCCGCTACTGGCCAATATCCTGCTGGATGAGGTGGATCGCACACTGGAACGTCGCGGACACCACTTTGCTCGCTATGCCGACGACTGCAACGTTTACGTGCGTAGTCAGAAAGCAGGGGAGCGAGTCATGGCTTTGCTACGTCGCTGTTACAGTAAGCTGCGCTTGACGATCAATGAGTCCAAAAGTGCGGTCACCAGCGTGTTTGGTCGCAAGTTCCTGGGCTACGCCCTATGGGAAGCTAAGGGTGGAGATGTCCGACGTGGTATATCAGCAAAAGCGTTGGGGGCATTTAAACAGCGGATTAGGCAACTGACACGCCGAAATGGCGGACGCAGTATCTCACAGGTCGTCGCCTATCTACGACGCTACCTTTTAGGCTGGCAAGGCTACTTTAAGCTGTCGCAAACACCTCGTATCTGGCGGTCGCTGGACGGGTGGATACGACGACGGTTAAGAGCTTTGCACCTTAAGCAATGGCGTCGGGGTAAGACGATTTATCGTGAGCTGATGCGTCTTGGCGCTACGCCGAGGGTAGCACAATCGGTGGCGGCGTTGAGTCGTCGCTGGTGGCACAACAGTCTGTCGGGAGTCCATCATGTATTAACGGTGGCCTACTTTGATCGGCTGGGCGTGCCCCGTCTCTCATAACCTCAACTTCTCGAACCGCCCGGTGCGGACCCGCATGCCGGGTGGTGTGGCAGGGGACCGGTCAGCCATGCTGACCGCCCCTATGCCGATTGTGTTTAGTCACTGCGGTGGGGATGTTGCACCGATCCCGCAACAGCTATGGCTTTCAACATTGGCACGATCTTTCCCAATAGATTTCCTGCACTGGTTGCATTCTTAGGTGGGAATGTTGCACAGCAGATCATCTAGTAGGCTGCGCTAGCATTATTTTTAGGGTTAGCGAAGCTGTTGACTATATTGTATGTATCTTATGTATAATACATACATACAATACATACACTAGGAGATAGCCCGGCATGACTATTAAGCCGGAAATACGGCAACGCATCATTGATGCTGCCGAGAAGCTGGTATCCGAAGGCATCGACAGGCCCACCAATGAACAGGTGCGCGAATGCCTGGGTGGTGGCTCCCTGTCGCATATTTCCCCGGTCATGCGTGAGTGGCGCGATAGCCTAAAAGACAATGCCATCGCTGTGCGAGAAATGCCGAATGAGATCCGCACTGTCTTGGAGCGGGTTGGAGCTGAACTATGGCGCTCCGCTAGCCAGCACGCTGATGAAGAAGTCGAGAAGATACGCGCAGAGTCCGAACAGCGCGAGAAAGCTGCCAACGAAGAGCGAGATGAGGCGCTACGCGAGATTGAGCGACTAGAGGCCAGCATCGCAACCTTGCGTGAACACGGCCATCAGGATGGGCAGCGCATTGAGCAGCAGACGGAGGAGATCCATACGCTTGTGACGGAGAATGCCACCGCAAGGCAGCGGGCAGCGGATGCTATGGGACGAGTTACCGATTTACAAGACCAGCTCTCCCGCCAGAATCAGCAATTGGAAACCATGCGTGTTGAAGCGCAACGGCAACAAACGTTGGTCGACCACTTGCGAGACGAGAAAGCCGATAGCAGCGCCCGGTTGGCCACAATTGAAAGCGAGCTTAAAGCCGCTACACGGGAACTGGAAACCTCTAGTAAACGTGAATTGCAGCTCCAGAAAACGCTCGAGGCCGTCAACGAAGACCTCTCTTCTCTTCAGCAGGAACATGCCAGCCTACGTGCGGAGAATGCCTCTGTTATGAGGCGCAGCGGTGAGCTGCAGGACGAGAACGCAACGCTTCGTACCGATCTCGACAAGATCAAGACATCTTCCAGCGACGCCCGTAGCGAGCTGAAGACAGCGACTAAGCGGATTGAGGAGTTGGCAAATATTCAGGAAGAGCACTCAGAAACCCGGACACAGCTGGCAATCGCTTTATCCCGCGAAGAGGATCTGCGCAAGCAGTTAGCTGACCATCAGAAACGGCTAAAATCAAACAAAAAAGACTAGGGACCAAAGGCAGAGTGATGAGGTACAGGTCAGCCAGGTTACTGACCGGGCTCATGCTGATAATGGCACCAACCGTGGCCACTGCTGATATTATCATAGGCACCTGGTACGTGCGCCAGCTTGGCTGATTACCGATTGCCAAAGTGATACACCCTGGTAGAAGCGCAGAATGGATTCTTCTCCAGCACGAGCAAGTTCAAACCCAAATTACACCGGCTTTCCAATCCTTATATCTAGGGAGGGAAAGATTACTGAGGAAGCCCTGGACATTTGTATAGCGCATCTGATCAAGCGTGGCAGGGTTCAATCCAGGAAGTCGTGGATAACATGCCGGAAAGCGTTGTATCAGTTCTTTGGCTGGTGTGAGGTGACGGGCACCTGATTTAGTGAAACGTGACTTTACGGCCATGCGTCCAAATCAGCTTTGGGTGGCCGATTTTACCTATGTCGCTACCTGGTCTGGCTTCGTTTACGTTGCGTTCGTTATCGATGTTTATGCACGCTGTATCGTGGGTTGGCGTGTAGCGACGTCGATGAGAACGGCACTGGTGCTGGACGCTCTGGAGCAAGCCCTGTGGGCACGAAAGCACAGGCAAGGGTTAATCCACCATAGTGATAGAGGAAGCCAATATCTCTCGATCCGCTACACAGAGCGTATGGCTGATGAGGGTATCGATGCCTCAGTCGGCACCACCGGTGACTCCTACGACAATGCGCTGGCCGAGACCATCATCGGCTTATTCAAAACGGAGGTGATTCACCATCGTGGACCATGGAAAGGGCGAGATGCCGTTGAGTATGCCACGCTGGGATGGGTTGACTGGTTTAACAATCGCCGACTGCTGGAACCCATAGGAAACGTTCCACCAGCAGAACGAGAAAGGACGTATTATCGTCATTTGGAGGAGTCGGGTGAAGCTGCCTGACTCAAACAAACCGGTCTCCGGAATAACCGGGGCGGTTCAGTATAAGAACCCCCAGTGCGGCTGTTGTGACGAATATGCGCGCCATCTTGAGGAACTTGGCGTAGACGTCACCGTTATTGATGACGTCGAGCTGGGTGATATCAAACAACAGGCGGGCGTACCCTATGGTCTGGGATCGTGCCATACCATCGAAATCGGCGAGTATTGGATCGAGGGCCATGTTCCGATGGAAGCCGTACAGGCGCTGTTTGAGCAACAGCCTGATGTAGACGGCATTGGCCTAGCAGGTATGCCCATCGGTACACCGGGGATGCCAGGGCCTCAGGAAGAGCCCTATGACGTGTATTCCTTTACGGATCAAGAAGACAAGGCGTTTATGACGCTGTAGTAGGTTTTGGATGACATAATTAGACCTCTTGTACTACATGAGATGTTTGTTAAGCACCAGGTGTGTTTCGAGATGATTTGAAAATTGGTTGCGTCAGATGCTCTCTAACGTGCGACATGTTCAAGAAATCATCCAGAAATTGGCGGGGCCTTTCCCAGGGTTCGCTGATACTTTTAAGCACCCTAAATCCAAAAATGAACAGATACCCTGCGAAGCCTCGGTGAGGAATGCTTTTAACAAGGTCGCTATTGGGCACGGTGACTCAGCGAAGGTGCTATGTGCCACATTAGGCTATTGCCGTATTGCTGGTAAGAGCATCCTGCGCGCAAACCAGATGCCAGGTGCACTTCTGGTGAAGCGTCATACTGCCAACCTTCAGTGGCGGGCGAGAATCTTCGCTGCGATGGGCGAAGTGATCATTTGAACCACTGCAAAAAAAGCGGCTGGAATGGCGATTTCTGATGGCAAACCGGAAGCAGCGACAAACGCTGCGGCAATGCTGAATTCCTTTTTACTGACCGTGAAAAGATAGGTAATCACCTCTTTGCGATCGGAGGTGAGTAACCGTGAGGACATACCTACCAGGTATCCAATCAAATTGAGGCACAGGGCCGCCCCCGCAATCACAAACGCATACCAACCATAGCCAATGATCGTGGAGGCATTCGGCCCGACCACGGCGAGTAGGATCAGCAGATACAGAATCGACCCTATCCCTGCATACGCTGAATCATGCCGTGCAAAGAAAGCCGAGAACCTTGTACGCAAGCTGACCCCAATCACGGTAGGAAGAAGCACGATTAGTGTTAATTCAAGAATAATTGATCCAAGCGGCACGTCTAACTGAAGGCCGGTGAGCCATAAAAACAGGAAGGGAACAATAAACGGACATAACGCGGTGTTGACTGCGTTGAAAACAGCGGCAAGCGCCACATTGCCTTTCGCCATCAGTACCAAAAGAGGAGAAGACACATCTGTCGGCAGCGTGCCGAGCAAGGTTTGGCCAGCAGCCAGCGGGCCGCTTCCAAAAAATAGACGGCCCGTTAGCCACCCGGCAATCGACATAGGCCCATAGACCAGCCCCAATGCCAACAACTGCCGTGACGGCTTTCGGAACACGATGCGCACTGCATGCGCATCGAATGTGAGGCTGATAATCAACATCAGTAATGCCAGTAATGGCCCAATCGCGAACTTAAGCATTATTCCGGTGGCCGGAAAGAGTAAGCCTCCCCCCGCGACGACGATTACAAACCAGACAAGGTGCGCCTCGACAAAATAAATGAATCTACCCATGGTGGATTGGACGTTACCGGTTGAAGTGGATTGAGCCCCGCACCTAAAACATGATCACCTTCGGCCCAGCACACAAAGGCTCCTTGGTAGCTAGGGACGTGCTTCCCAATCCAGCGATGCAAATAGATAATGCTCAAGGGTTGAAGCTTTAGTTGCTAGAGGTTTTATAGTACCAAGAACAGATAATTCGAGAGAGGGTAACAGATGGGACATCATCATGATCATCCCCACATTGATCCTGCCTCTGGCGACCGGCGCGTCAGCATCTCCATTTGGGCCAATGGGCTCTTAACCATCGCTCAAATCGTCGGTGGCATTATGGCGGGGAGCCTATCGCTGATCGCTGATGCGTTACATAACTTTTCTGACTTGGCAGCATTAGTCATTGCCTTTGCTGCTCGTAAAATCGCCAGACGGCCTGCCGATGTGCATATGACCTTTGGCTATGGCCGCATCGAGATAGTGGCAGCACTCATCAATTACACCACCCTCATTATTGTCGGTGTCTACCTGATTTACGAAGGCGCTATGCGGATGGTCGATCCCCCTGAGATAGAGGGATGGACGATCGTGATTATTGGTGGCGTCGCGCTCGTCGTCGATGCCCTTACCGCCATGCTCACGTGGTCAATGCAAAAAGAGAGTGTCAATATCCGCGCCCTTTTTCTGCATAACTTATCGGATGCGTTTGCCTCCATCGCCGTGATTATCGGTGGTTCGCTTATTTTACTGTACGACATGCGCTGGGTAGACCCCGCGATCACGATAGGGATTGCGCTATATATTCTTTACCTAGCCTTCTCTGAAATTGGCGGCCCTATCCGTACGCTAATGCTGGGATCTCCCCCGGACATTGACGGGCAGGCAGTCGTTGAGACCGTACGAGATATCGAGGGAGTCCAGGATATTCACCATGTGCATCTATGGCAGATGCAGGAAAACATGGCAGCCCTTGACTGCCACGTGGTTCTGACAGAAACCGGCTGGCAGCAGCTTGAATCCGTCAAAGCAGAGATCAAGGAGCAGCTTAAAATGCGCTTCAGTATTGCTCATTCCAGCCTAGAGTTTGAGCATAGTGACCACGCGCATCAAAATGCCAATCTATATGGGCATGAGTGACAGACCGAGGCCGGCTCCCAGCTCAGGTAGATAGCGAGCAGCTTACTCCCATAGCGATTGGCTTATTTTTCAACCCTACTTTTCCACCCCATCGTTGAGACAGAGAGAGAAACATGTTCAAAAAAGCGTCTTTTATATTGGCCGGTACGTTAATGCTGACCGCTGCGATCGTCGCCGTATCGAAGCCTGCCCTCTTAGACATGCAAGCTCAGGCAGCAAAAGAGAGCGGTGTCCAGGCCGAGGACTCCTTGGTGCGTTCACACTCCCCCATCTTGGGACGAGAAGACGCGCCGGTGACGATTGTGGAATTCTTCGATCCGGCTTGCGAAGCCTGCCGTGCTTTCTATCCCCTGACAAAAAGTATTCTGGAAACCTACCCAGAAAAAGTGCGGCTCATCGTGCGCTACACTCCTTTCCACGGCGACGTATCGGACAAGGCCATTCGGGTATTAGAAGTTGCTCGTCGTCAGGGCGTCTTTGAACCGGTACTGGAGAGGCTGCTGGCTCGCCAGGATCAATGGGCTTCACATGGCAGTTTTGATGAATCCGCTATCCTCGATATCGCGAGCCAAGGAGGCCTTGATTTAGCGGCTGCCGAAGAGCAACTGACTTCTGCTGAGGTGCAGGCGGTGATTGACCAAGACATGGCGGATGTCAGAGCCAATCAGATTCGCCAAACACCTACCTTTTTTGTCAATGGCGAGCCTTTAGACCCCTTTGGTATGCAAGAGCTGATTGATGCCGTCGAGAGTGAAGTAGCGGAGATCTCTGGGGAAGAGGATGGCCAGTGATGCAGCGCTGGTGGTTACTAGGCTTGGTGGGCTTTTACCCCTTGCTAGCCGAAGCCAATTGGCAAACGCATCTGTCATTGCCTCCGTCTGAACTTAGCCCTGTCAAGTTACAGGCGGCTAGCGAGCAAGAAGGCACATTACCGCTCGATAGCGTTGATACCCTAACCTTTGGGCGTGATGTCGTCATTGATACCACCCTCTACGAGGCCTTGGCAGCAGAAGGTGTCCCAACGCGTTTCGCCACTAAACTGGAAACACTGCTCAGCGAGTTTATCGCAGCGCCGCTGGAGTTTTCTGGCAGTGAACGTATTCAATTAGTGTGGGAGGAAGATCGACGCCAGGACGGCGCCCGTGTTGGGCCACCACGCCTCAGTTATGCCGCTCTGCCTGATCAGGCAGAGCCCTTGGAGGTCATATGGCCGGTCACCCAAAAGGGGGACGTAGCTCTTTTCAAAAGCGACACCCTGCTAGGCACGTTGCGGTTGCCCGTGCTTAGTGCCCGCTTAACGTCTCGCTTTGGGAATCGGCGACATCCTGTGTATGGAGGGATGCGTCCTCATAATGGAATTGACTTGGCTGCGCCGACAGGAACGCCGGTCATTGCCACCGCACCTGGGCGCGTATTCTTTATGGGTCGCCAAGGGGGATATGGGCAGGTGATCGAGGTGGAGCACGACACAGGGGCCATTAGTCGCTACACACACCTTAGCCGATTCTCCCCACAGCTAGTGGTTGGGGATTTAGTCAATGCGGGAGAGTCGCTCGGAGAGGTAGGTTCCTCCGGGGTCGCCACGGGCCCCAACCTGCATTACGAAGTGAGAGTCAATAACCAGCCTGTTGATCCCCTTGGTCAAGGTCAACGCATCATGTTGGGCGAACAGTCGACTCAAAGTGAATATCAAGCGTCACTTTACGAGGCAAGAGATCGCTTAGAACAAGCTATCGGTACGGCTTCTATTTACGATCTGATTTCACTTAACGAGCAATAAAATTTGGATAAGTGGATTAAATGGTGGGTGTCACCGTTGCATGAGAGTGAGGCAAACCGACCTCTCATCGGAATATCTGGTTGATGCTTGAGCCTACTGTGAGTACATATTTCCTTCGCTAATTCCGGCAAGAACGCCACACGCTTCAATTTCTCGATCATCATTGCAACATGCTCGCAGTGAAACGAGATGTTTCTCAAGCGTTTGCAGAGCGGTTATCTGCGATTGCACATGAGAGATGTGCTCATCAAGCATTGCGTTGACGGCAGTACACGGCTGGTGAGGGTCGTCCTGATAGCGTTGTAGCTCGCGAATCTCTGTCAGTGACAGATCAAGGATTCGACAGTGACGGATAAAGGCAAGCCGCTCACCATGCTTCTCGTTATAAATGCGGTAACCATTCTGCTGGCGGTCTGGCAGCGGCAACAGGCCCTGTTTTTCATAGAAGCGGATCGTCTGCGTGTCGATACCCGCTATCTGGGCTAACTGACCAATGCGCATCAGGCTTACTCCTTAACGGATCATCTGTCTTATTGACCTTATAGTGACTATATAGTTTTAAATGATGACAAACTATGTTGGCTAACTGGAGCCGTACCGTGCGTAAAACCGGTGGAGGCCCATGTGGCTGCGACGCAACGTCTGCAACGGATACCGATATGCCGGTCTTCTCCGAAGCGTCAGGGAAGTATGTCAGTGTGTATGCCGTGCCGAAGATGGATTGTCCTTCAGAAGAACGGATGATCCGCTTGGCGCTGAATGGCTTTGATGAGATTCAAACGCTGTCATTTGACTTGTCGAACCGCCGGTTGGAGGTCTTGCATGATGGTGAGGCTGAGCCCATTACCGCAAAACTGGCAACCTTGGGGCTAGGTGCTTCTCTTCAGGAAACTGTCATTGCCGACCCAGAGACAATTAGGGCCGCTGAGAGCTCGGCGGCTTCTGCGACGCAGGAGTCTGGCACCCTGCGCGTGTTGCTCGGCATCAATGCGCTCATGTTCGTGGTGGAAATGACTGCTGGCCTGATCGCCCAGTCTACCGGCTTGATCGCTGATTCCCTGGACATGTTTGCCGATGCAGCTGTCTATGGCCTGGCCCTCTATGCCGTAGGGCACAGTGCGAAGATGCAGATACGTGCCGCGCATCTGGCTGGGGTACTGCAACTGATTTTGGCTATCGGCGTGCTCGTCGAAGTGTTGCGACGTTTTGTATTCGGTAGTGAGCCTGAATCGCTGATGATGATGGCCATCGCCTTCGTCGCGTTGATCGCCAATACCGGTTGTCTGCTATTGATATCCAAGCACCGCGAGGGCGGCGCACATATGAAGGCAAGCTGGATATTCTCGGCCAATGATGTGCTGATCAATATGGGTGTCATCACCGCCGGTGCCTTGGTCGCCTGGACGGGGTCTAGCTACCCTGACCTGATTATCGGTACCATCGTGGGTCTGATCGTCCTCAACGGCGCCCGGCGCATCCTAGCGCTCAAGGCATAAGGCTGCACGGTATGCAGCTATCGATGCCTGGGACACTTAATCGAAGTGGCTGTACAAGTGCGCTAGGCCTGAACGACTACGAGTAGCGTGAGGTCCGGAACTAGTAAGGCAGCGTATCTAGGAATCTACCAAGGAAGGAAGATGATGGATAGTATTTGGCTGGTACTCGGCTTGGCGCTGTTGCCCGCGTTGGGAAACTTCAGTGGCGGGCTTGCTGCGGAGGCCTCCCGAACGACAGGGCGCCGTCTCAATTACGCCCTTCACGGTGCTGCCGGCCTCGTCATTGCGGTGGTGGCGGTGGAAATCATGCCACGTGTGCTGGAGAGCCTTTCAGCCTGGCTAATCGCCCTCGCTTTCGCGCTGGGTGGCATTGTTTACGTAGGCCTTGAGAAGCTCGTTGAGAGTCTCCAGAAGCGGCAAGGTCAGCAGAAAGAAGGCAGTCAGACGAGTGTCTGGATGATCTATATCGCCGTGTCCATCGACCTGTTCAGCGATGGCCTCCTGATCGGGGCGGGGTCGGCGGTCTCACCGTCGGTCGCGATAATCCTGGCGGCGGGGCAGGTGCTCGCGGATGGCCCTGAGGGGTTTGCGATGATCGCCAACATGAAAGACAAAGGAATTCCCCGCAGCAAGCGCTTGCTGATCTCTGCCTCCTTGGCGGTTCCCGTACTCTCGGCAGCCATCTTCGCTTATTTCGTGCTCAGGGACCTACCGGAAGCGTTCAAGCTAGCGGCATTGACGTTCACGGCAGGCCTTCTCACGGTCGCTGCCATCGAGGACATGATATCCGAGGCTCATGAGAGCGGAGAAGATACCCACGTCTCGCCGCTGGCCTTCATAGGCGGCTTTGTCCTGTTCGTTCTGGTATCGGCAGGCTTGGAAGGGGTTGTGTCACAAGGCTAATGTACAGCTCTCCAATAAAGCCCCTGTCGTGCTGACCCACGAAGCAGCCCCTGTTTACGGTGCACCTAATCGTGGACAGAAATATTCACTTTCCCCCCAGGTCAGTCCCGCCGAATGGGTTGATGTGCAAGAATGCCAAGCGTGGGCTATTCACGTTGGCGGTCATGGACGATTGCCACCCTTACGGGGCTTGTTGAGCCATTGGGTGGCTTATTAGGCGCTGGGGTCGTCAGCATGTCACAAGCGTTGCTTCCCTGGGGATTGGCCTTTGCGGCGGGAGCGATGCTGTATGTGAT
Organism: Vreelandella arctica; assembly: GCF_037070215.1. Lineage (NCBI taxonomy): Bacteria > Pseudomonadati > Pseudomonadota > Gammaproteobacteria > Oceanospirillales > Halomonadaceae > Vreelandella > Vreelandella arctica. The sequence goes on from NZ_JBANSN010000027.1 coordinate 38,051, forward strand.
CAGTCATGAGATTATTCCCGGAACTCATCGGAGCGGGCACAAAAAAAGGCCACGCTGGGCCTTTCCATCGGATTGGTACTCATGCTGTTTTTGGATGTTTCTCTGGGCTAACCATTGGGCGTGGGGCGTAGCGTTAGTTCTAACCCAAGTCGTGAGCCCCTCCGTGCGATTTTTCAGTGATACAGAGCTGATGATCACTGATGACCTCAATGATTCGGCAGCTTCCCACTTTGCCACCGGCACACTGCGTGACCATCCGTTGAAGCTCCTCACGCAGTGCGGACAGTCGCTGAAGGCGGGACTCCACTTTCTTTAGGTGATGCGTGGCGATGGCATCGACTTCTTGGCAAGGCATATCAGGCTGATCTGACATGGCCAAAAGCTCTCGCACTGACTCCACCGAAAAGCCAAAGTCTCGGGCATGACGAATGAAGGTCAAACGCCGCACAGCGTCGTCTCCATAGCGGCGCTGCCCTCCGCCGGTTCGTGTTGCATCGCGCAGCAGCCCAATACGCTCGTAATAACGAACCGTTTCAGGTTTGCAATCGGCTCGTCGTGCTAACTCACCAATGCTGATACTTTGCCCCATCATCGACATGGTAAAACTCCTTACGTAGGGCTTGAAGCTATAGTTGCTACAAGGTTTACACTTCAAAACCATAGCCCATTGAGAGAAGAGGCACCATGAAAACATCAACGCAGGCGACAGCGACTACCTTTTTGACGCTGCGTGTTGAAGGCATGGACTGCGGCGGTTGTGAGCGCAAGGTCGTGTCGGCGCTAGAGCGGCTGGACGGCATTGAGGAAGTCACGGCAAGCTCGGTCACGGGATCGGTGAAGATTCATCACCATGATCACGGGGCCCCCTCGCGAAAGACCATTGAGGGCATTCTGAACGAACTAGGCTATCAAGTGACTTCCCCTGATGGCCAAACACGCGCATCTGGTTCTTCATCCCCTTGGTGGCAAACCGCTAAAGGGCGCTTGGTCATTATCACAGGAAATCTGCTGATCGTAGCCTTCGCGCTTCGTTTAGCATGGCCTGCGCTGGGTAATGTGCCGTTCATTCTGGCCACGCTGGTCGGCTTAATGCCCATTGCGCAGAGTGCCTGGGGCGCCCTCAAAATGCGCAACCCCTTTACCATCGAGATGCTGATGTGCATCGCTGCGCTTGGCGCATTGGCCATCAATGCTGCCGCTGAAGCTGCGATGGTCGTGTTCTTGTTCGCCGTAGGTGAGCTACTCGAAGGGGTAGCTGCTTCACGGGCGCGCCGCAGTATCTCAGCCTTGGCAAATTTAGCACCCTCAACGGCGAGGCTGATGGACAATGGCCATCTGCGTGACGTCTCGGCGGAGTCACTTAAACCCGGCCAGCGTGTGCTGGTGCGGCCCGGTGATCGCGTTCCCTGCGATGGACGCATCCTGGTGGGCACCTCCGACATTGACGAGTCGCCGGTAAACGGCGAGTCCATACCCCGTTCGCGAGCGCCTGGTGATGACATTTTTGCTGGCACAGTGAATCTTGATGCCGCCCTGGAGGTGGAGGTAACACGAGGCGCTGATGACAATACGATCGCACGCGTTATTCGCCTGGTTGAAGAAGCACAGGCCGCCAAGGCACCGATAGCACGCTTTATTGATCGTTTTGCGTATTACTATATGCCCGCCGTCGTCTTACTCGCCCTCCTGATGGCGATAGTGCCACCGCTGGTATCGACCATGGCATGGTCGGAGTCGATTTACCGTGCGTTAGCATTGCTGTTAATCGCATGCCCCTGCGCGTTAGTCATTTCCACCCCAGCCGCCATCGCCGCAGGCCTCTCGGCGGGCGCTCGGCGCGGCCTATTGATCAAAGGGGGAGCCGTTCTTGAACAGTTAGGTAAGCTTCGCTTGGTGGCATTAGATAAAACGGGCACCCTCACTGCGGGTACTCCAAGAGTCACAGATGTGGAGTCTTGGATCGCTGAGGAAGACGATAACAGCGTATTGCGGCTCGCCGCCGCGATAGAGCGAGATTCCAGTCACCCTATCGCCACGGCTATCGTTGAGCATGCCCGACAATCGGGCCTAAACCTCCCCACCGCCACCGGCAGCCGCGCTCTGGCGGGGCGCGGTGTCTCAGGCCAGGTGGAGGGTCGCGAGCTGAGCTTAATGACGCCTCGTCACCTTCACGAGAAAGTCATCCTTGAGGAAAGTCTCAGTGCTCGGATTGTCGCGTTAGAAGAAGCCGGTAAGAGCCTCGCTCTCCTCGTCGAAGGCGAGCGTTTACTGGGCTTGATCGCGGTTCGCGATGAGCCACGCGAAGATGCCATTGAAGGCCTAGCGGCGCTATCCCGTTTAGGCGTACAGGCGGTCATGCTCAGCGGTGATAATGCCCGCACCGTCGCTGCCACGGGGGGTCGCTTAGGCATTGAAGCGTACGGCGAACTAATGCCTGAAGACAAGGCAGCGTATGTTCGAGACTGGCAAGCGGCTGGCCGTGGCCCCATCGGTAAAGTAGGCGATGGCATCAACGATGCACCGGCACTCGCGGCAGCCGATGTGGGTATCGCGATGGGGGGCGGCACGGATGTGGCGTTGGAAACCGCCGATGCAGCCTTGCTCAAGAACCGCGTTACCGGCATCGCTGAGCTGATAGACCTCTCTCGTGCCACGCTGCGCAATGTGAAAACCAACGTTGTTCTCGCCCTTGGCTTAAAAGCCATTTTCCTAGTTACAACGGCGCTGGGTATTACCGGCATGTGGATTGCGGTGATGGCCGATACCGGTGCTACCGTCCTGGTGACGTTGAACGCCATGCGACTGCTGGGTTACCGCTTTTCGCCCAGTACCGCAATGACAGGCCTGTCACAAGGAAAAGTAACCTCATGAGAACAGTGCAACACGATAGCCCTTCACGTCGCTGGCCATGGTTCACATTAGCTTGCGTGATGGCTCTAGCCGATCAACTGGTCAAGGAAATTGTGCATGCTCAGATGTCGTTTGGCCAAGTCATTCCGCTAACGCCGTTTTTTAACTGGGTTTATACCGGGAACACAGGAGCCGCTTTCAGCTTTCTCGCAGAAGCAGGGGGTTGGCAGCGCTACCTCTTTCTTGGTTTAGCGTTGGTGGTGGTCGTCGTATTGGTTGTGCAGCTATGCAAACCCCTGTCGCGCTTGGAGGCCTGTGCGTACAGCCTGATTCTTGGCGGCGCGCTCGGTAATACTGTTGATCGCTTAGCGCGAGGGTACGTCGTCGACTATCTGGACATTTACTGGGGCGAATGGCATTGGCCCGCCTTTAACATGGCCGATATCGCGCTATTTGCCGGTGTATTGATGTTCGCGGTGGCGTTATGGCGTGAAAGTCCTGCTTTTAAGCGCTCTGAGTAACGCTATGGATGTGGTCGATAAAGATAAAGAATATACGCTTTTTGCTGGGCGCTCCTCACCAATAGTCGATTGCGTTGTAGCGCTCGCCGCTGGGGTGCTGACCACCTTGAGTGCCGCCCCCTTTTCCCTATGGTGGCTTGGCCCAGTGGCCGTGGCACTGGTCTATTGGAAGATACAGTTGCTAACGCCCGCCATGGCCACCCTGCGTGGGTGGTGCTATGGGGTAGGCCTGTTCGGTTCAGGCACGTCGTGGGTCTTCGTTGCTATTCACGATTTCAGTGGCACCGGGGCCTTGGTGGCGATGTTCCTCACCACTCTTTTTGTCAGCGTCCTGGCGCTCTTCTTTGCAGTCCCCTTTGGGCTCTATCGACGCATCACGGGGCCACGGTTCGCCTTTCTTAGCTTTGCCGGTATGTGGGTGGTGAGCGAATGGCTACGCACTTGGATGCTCACCGGCTTTCCCTGGTTATTGCTGGGCACCTCTCAGATTGATTCTCCACTAGCCCCATGGGCGCCCGTTGGTGGTGTGTACTTGCTGTCACTCATGACCGCGCTGACAGGTACGTTAGGGGTAGAGGTACTGCGTCGCCGCTGGAGTTTCCTTGTCCCAATGGCCGCCTTGTGGATCGTTCCATTCCTATTGCCCGCCCAATGGACAACCCCGGCTGGCAAGCCCATCCGGGTGGCATTGCTGCAAGGGAATCTTGACCAGCGCATTAAGTGGACTGCCCAAGGGCAGCGCGAGGCGATCAGTATCTACACGGCGATGACACGGGAGCAAGCAAGGGATATCGATCTCATCGTTTGGCCCGAGGCAGCCCTTCCCATGCTTGAGCAGGAAGCACAGCAAATACTTGAGCAAGTAGCGTCCGACCTGGGGCCTGACACCGCCTTGTTGACCGGCATTTTGCAACGCGACAGTGAAGGGCGCTCTTATAACAGCGTCATAGGGCTAAATGATGTGCAGGGCGAATACCAGAAGGCGCACTTGGTGCCCTTTGGCGAGTATTTGCCATTCCAAAGTCTCCTCGCTGGCACCCTTGCTTTTTTCGACTTGCCAGTACCTCGCCTGACCCCAGGGTCAGGCGAACAGGCTCCGTTACACGTGGCTGGAGCCACCATTGGCAATGCCATTTGTTACGAAATCATTTTTGCCGACCATGTCGCCCAGCAGGCGCGTAATGCCGAGCTGCTATTAACGGTTTCCAACGATACGTGGTTTGGGCGTTCCATTGGCCCACACCAACATCTTCAAATGGCGCGTCTACGTGCCTTAGAAAATGGTCGTCACCTACTTCGAGCTACCAGTAATGGCGTGACGGCCATCATCGATTCACAAGGTCACGTCACAGCCCGTGCCCCACAGTTTGAACAGGCCAGTTTAACGGGCGAGGTGACCCCGATGCAGGGCCTAACTCCTTTCACACGCACCGGTAGTGGCCCCGCTTGGATACTCGCTGCGGTGCTGACACTGCTCGGGTTACAACTGAACTTATCTCGATCAAAAAACGACGCATTAGATGAAAAAGGAACCTAGCGATGCTCTTGGCAAAGAACGCAGCAATACTTAAGAGATTCCTCCCATGGCCAATGCAGATCGGCTTCATCGTGAGTGTGATGGTTTCGTTTCTGGCATGGCTCCCTGTCGCCATGGCGGCACAACCTTCCACTGCCCAGGAGACGGAATGGCCCAAGGGGCATTACCCGCTACCTGAGGAAGGCAATATTATCGGAGAGGCTGACACCTTCATCGTGAAGAATTACGAGGATACTCTGATTGATATTGCCAGACGTCACAACCTTGGCTACCAGGAGATTGTACGTGCTAACCCAGAGGTCAGTATTTGGGTGCCCGGAGTGGGTACTGAAGTAACCATTCCAGGACGCTTCATCCTGCCGAATGTCGAGCGTACTGGGGTCGTCATCAATATCGCCGAGCTGCGGCTTTACTACTACCCAGATGTCAAAACCGGTGAGACACCGCGCGTTGAGACCTATCCTATCGGCATCGGTCGCGAAGGGTTTGATACACCCCTTGGTGTGACCGAGACCACCATGAACATTAAAAACCCCGCATGGTACCCGCCTGAGTCGGTAAAACGTGAAGCGGAAGCACGCGGCGAAACCGCACCAAGCGTTGTACCGCCCGGCCCCGATAACCCGCTAGGAGACCATGCCATCATCCTAGGCTTCGATGGCTATTTGATTCACGGCACCAACCAGCCCGATGGCATTGGCATGCGTGCAAGCCGTGGCTGTATACGCATGTTGCCTGACGATATTGAATCAATTTTTGACCGCATACCGGCGGGCACCCAGGTCAATATCATCAACCAACCTATTAAAATCGGTTGGGACAACGGACAGCCGCTGGTACAGGCATTACCTCCTTTAGGGGTGGAGGATCACACCATGACCGCTATATCAGATGCCATTTCACGCCTTGAGCAACGCAATGTAGATGGCGTTAGCTTCGATTACGAACAGCTTAGCGATTTACTAGCATTATCCAACGGGCTTATCGAACCTCTGTATCCGAAGCCGGAACCGAGTAATAAAGAAGACGACAATATCAACAGTGTTTATGAAGAACTGACACTTCATTCGTCGTGAATGTCGATAAAGACAAGGCAGAGCGTTTTTTCAGCCCTTTGGAGAACAACGGCTTGGCTACCGTCAAACCCTTAATATTCGTCGTGTGTTGTTGATTGAGCTCTTCCATCACTAGCGTAGAAAGAGCTAATGCGATCATCACAACGTTGGTAGCATCCACTTTCGGTAGCACTGAAGTGTGACGAAGAGGATCTATTCTAAGCCCCTTCCACTGGCTGGCAGGGGCTTTTTCTATACCTAGGCAAAGTGATAAATATTATTTCCCTATTAAGATTCATTTATTCCAGTGTTTGTTTAGTGGCTGATGCTCTGGGTTCGCCTTATCAATTGCAGCACCGATAGCAGCATAGGCGTGTTGGTACGTCTTATAGTTTTTCTGATTGCTGTAATACACGTTAAAATCAACAAGGCTTCGCACCACTGCCAGCAGGGTTTCTGGCTCACCATCACGAGTGATAACGTCAATAGCGTCGGTCACAGATTCATCGTAAACGCGCATAGCTATCTCGGCGTGAAACGCCTCTGCGTCGTGTTTAATCTTTGCCAAGTTCATTCTCCTTATGCGTTGCTTATCAATGTACTTTCAAAGCCCTCTAACAGCCTGGTGGTTCTACGCGCTGCCGCAATAACACCAGCTGATGTCAGCCCTGTCCAATGGATGTGCCCAGTTTTTTTCTATTGTTGTTTCGCCTGCTTGCGTAAGAGGTCGCCGACATCGAGCCAGCCGTAAGCTCGGAATATATCGGCTACGCCCATGGATTTGCTGTTCTCACAGGACAACAGTAAAAGGTGATGGCCATCCTGCCGCGGCGGGGGTGCTGAACAGATGGCGAATGGGATCTGCGCAGCCTCCATCCGCTTCATAAACGCTTCGTTCATTGTGTGGTGCTCTGGCTCGCAAAAGATGTCGAAGGCGCTGAGAATAACTTGGGCGACCTCGGTGTTCAGTTCATGCCTGGTCAAGGGAGCTTTTATGCGCAGCTCAGGATCGAAGAAGCCAGCAATCAGACAAGCTGCAGCGAAGTGATGGGCGCCACCCTGGTTGTTTAGATGGCCGCCAACTGAAACCTTCTACTGACTCTTCAGCGCCAGAACCGCCATGGAAGCGGAGTTCATGCCAGTTGAGCAAAGGTTCGATGCTGGCACGGTTGTTGTGAACCAATTCGCGACATTCGCCGATAGCATAGGAGTCGAGAGTGGCGTAGCCGACGAGATCGACTTTCCCAGACGCCAGGGAGATGATGTCTCTGATCGAGCAGCTGAAGTTGTCATCGTAGGTGGTCGATGTGAGTCCAGCGGCCGCTGGATAAGGCAGGCGCTGACATTGCAGCCCCGTTCGCCCTGGTCGCCAGTAGGCAATATCACCCCCTAAGCAAAGCGGCCATCGGTGCCATTGGATGATGCCGAGTTCGCTGGTGCTAGCGGCTGGGAGCGTTACCTGGGCTGCTAAGTGCGAAAATTCAATAGCGTGCTGCACGACTGCTGGGCTGGCCCAGCAAGCATGGCGCAGCCAGCGGATCAGTAATGTGGTTGCCAGCATAATATGTCCCCCCAAAGCCTAAACGTTACGGTCACCCTCGGCTCTATCTTGGAGTGATATTCTGATTTTATTCTGGAGCCCAGGTGATAATGTCACGGCGTCAACAAAGGCTTGTGAGATTCGATCGGCCCACTACCCCGCAAATTATCGGCATTTTGGCCCTTTTCTTGATTGGCACTGCACTAATCACCGGGATGATTCTTCGACAGGCCACTGCATTTTCCTCTGGTGTCTTGCACGCTAAGGAAGGCCGGTATTCGCTCGTGCTTGAGGTGGTATCTACCTCGCGCCAGCGTCGCAACGGCCTAATGGAGCGTGACTCACTGGCTCCCGATGCTGGCATGCTCTTCGTCTATGATGAGGAGCAGACAGCCGATCATGCTTTCTGGATGTACCAAACTCGTATACCGCTTGATATTGCCTTCCTCGACCATGTCGGAGAGATCCAATCAATCACCAGCATGGACCCCTGCACGACCGAAAAAGGAGCCTGTCCGCGTTATCCAGCTGGCACGAGCTTCTGGATGGCCCTGGAGGTAAATGCCGGCTACTTCAATGAGCATGTATAGCCGCTGGAGATCGCCTTGAGATCGACCCTTTACAGCACCACCCCCCTCTTAAAACCTGTTTTACTGTAGGAGTGAGAGAGAAGCACGTTAATGAGCACACCCGTTTTTTCACCTCAATCGGGGCCAATCTAGTTGGCGGAACAACTGCTCCTGTACTGTCAGCCATGCCACCTTTAAGCAGTTTCTACCTCAGCTGTCATTGACGCGTGTAGCGTTACGCGCTACACTTCGAGGGCGTTTCACAACAAGGGAGCAAAGCAATGCGATGATACAGAAGATCAAACACAAAGGGCTTAAACGTCTTTATGAGAAGGGAGAATCCCAAGGAGTACAACCAAACCATGTAGACGATTTAAGAGGCATACTTGCTGCACTGGACGCAGCCACTAAGCCAAACGATATGAATTTGCCAGGATTTGATTTTCATAGTTTGAAGGGTGATAGAAAAGGCTTTTTTTCGGTGCATGTAAACGGTAATTGGGTAGTGATATTTACGTTTGATGGGGAAGATGTACACCTTGTTGACTATTTAGACTACCACTAACCCCGGCGTTCCTTGATAACCGGCTCGGTACGGTTATCAAGGGCCACCGAGAAAGATGGCCTCGCAGACGTAGCCATGAATGCAACACCTCAAATATGCGATACACAATTTGTGTAGAGAGAGAGAACTGAAACATGACCATGATGAACCCGCCGCACCCAGGTAGCTTATTGCGCCGTCGGATCGTGCCAGCGCTGGGGCTGAACGTCACTGAATTTTCCAAAAAGTTAGGCATGTCTCGTGCAGCAGTTTCACGCGTATTACATGAGCATGCCGCTATTTCCCCCGATTTGGCCGTTAAGTTAGAGCATGGCGGAATTGGCAATGCCAAGCACTGGCTAACGATGCAGGCAAACTATGAGCTATGGCACGCCGAGCATAAAGAACAGAACCATATTGAAAGATTTGCAGCTGTTTGAATTAGTAAGATATTAATTCGGAAAAACCCAACGTACCGCGACGTTGGGTTTTTTGTATCCAATTAGCCTCGCTAATTGAGACGCAAAAACCCGGCTTATTGCCGGGTATCAAGGTTTAAATATTGGCCATTATGAAAAATCTGCTTACCCATTCATGCGAACGTAGCAGGTAATAGCACCTAATTAGAGGTCGTCTTCTTCCTCTACATATTTGGGCACGCAGTCATGACAAAGGAATAATTGGCGTTCCTGGCCGAACACCACAGCTGTTATATTGTGAACTGCTTCTCGCGCACATGGCGTCTCATCATCCTTCATGCCTTCGCACTCAATCACGGTGCTACCTCATCGGTTTTTTGTCTGACTAGGATTAACCAGCAGCTTCGCTAAAAGCCCTACTCCTATTAAAACACTAGGCCTGCATTTCGACACCCGTCGACATAGGTGTTATCTATATTCTTTTAACAGGTTAAAAAAACGTCGTATAGGGCCGGACTTTTGGTGTTTGATGTTGTGTCATGCCATCTGGATGTAGAGAAACCCGGCTGGCAATTCTTCGCAGCGTGTTACTTCTTATTCACGCGGTGGTAAATTTCTTCCTCTAAGACGAGCTTAAACGCCTCTCCTTCTGCTTCAAATTCATCCCACAAGCATTCTGGCAGCGATGCAGCGTCCAGATCGAGTTGGCCCGGCTGAGCGCCGTATTCTATTTCATTGACGATATGGGGTTCGCGCTGGATAAATAACGTGGCCATAGTGTTGAGCTTTTCGTCTTCACGCTCTTTCTGGTAGAGCCTAATTTCATCTAGCGCCGGGCCTTCTGGCCAGGACTCTTTTCCTTCCATTCGACGTTTTGCCGTGTCAATCAGCTCGCCGAAAGCGCCCAAAGCCCCTGCTGCTGAACGATGCCCGTACTCATCGGCCGCCAAGATCAAGTCTTGCTCTTTATAATCGCGCACAGCCACGCGAAAACGAACGCCATCACAATGCAAGACCGAGTAAGGCATGACACTGCTTTCGGCATCAATCCACTCGGCAATACCTCGTATAGTAGTTTCACGGTCAAAAATGCGGCGTGGGTAATCGTCCCAGCCATCGATAGCGTCGAGAATCATGCTTCCCCCTGTGGGCGCTTATTAAGTTTATTAAGATAATTTCAAGTGGTTTTTCTATATTCATCTTGGTGGGTAGTTAAAGTACTGCCAACCATACATGTGAAATTCGGTGAATTATAAACAGGCTATACGTTGGATTCCGGTGCAACATTCCCCCTATAGCTGCCTTTTACTACCCAGTCAAAGCGTACTACATCAATTAGACTTGTCCTGGCCAAGGTTCACCTTCGGCCGAGTACCCATTACAGATAAGAAACAGCTTTGGTTGGCACGGGCACAGTAAAGGTCTACTACTGCAAGTGGACTTGTACCGACCAAGGTTCTCCCTATTCCGGGTGCCCATTCGGCATAGGAAACAGCCTAGATTGACACGAGTACAGTAGAAGCCTATTATTTAAGACAAGAATAACCCCCACGCCTCACAGGATTCGTTCTGACTGCGCACCAGGGGGTTAGTTTTTTTAGTGGTAAAAGAATGTATGGGGCTACAACTGCAACCACAACTAAACTTCACAAAACCCGCAAAATCCTCTCACGCCCATCTTCGCCACCTTCGCGCCAAGGGTCTCATCACCAAAGGTCAGCAATCACAAGCACTTAATGCCCTTCAGTTTGTCGGGTATTACCGGCTGCTCATTTATACGCGGCCGCTGCAGGATGATCAAAAACGTTTTTATCCGGGTGTAAGGTTTGACGATATTCTTGCGCTTTACGAGTTCGATCGTAGTCTTCGGCTAGTGCTCCTTGACGCTATTGAACAAGTAGAAGTCGCGTTTAGATCCGCCATAGTTAACGCTATGGCCAATGACAAAGACTGCGGCCCCCACTTCTATCTCAAAACCAAACATTTCAAGGACATGGAAGCGCACCGCAATTTCATGAAGAACGTCTTGGGATTGAGACTTACCAACCCCATTAAGCACTATTACCACACTTACCATACGCCGCCTTATCCGCCGATCTGGACAATCTTGGAGGAGTTAAGCATTGGCCAAATGTCGCGGTTGCTTGCCAGTCTTGATCGCGAACATCGGAGGCGAGTGGCTACACAGTTTGGCTACGATGAAAAGGTCATTGTGTCGTGGCTCAAAAGCACAACCATGCTGCGTAATAATTGTGCCCACCATAGCAGGGTCTGGAATAATAATGTCGGCGCTGACAGCCCTCAAAGCGCGAATGCTATCCACTCCGAGTTTCCAGGCAACCCTGATCAAGGATTTTTCTTTTCCCGGACCGTCGCGCTCCAAGCACTTTTGAAAGCGATCGATCCATCAACAACTTGGCAGGATCGCTTCAAGACAGTTATGAGAACATTGCCAGTTGCGACGCTCTCAAAAGCCGGCATCACACCTCAGTCAATAGGGATTCCCTTTCAGTGGGAAACACGACCGTTCTGGAACTGAATACAACCCGAAGCTAATTTTCAGAGAGTATCCTGAAACATCTTATTATCCAGGGAAAGGTACGATGTTACGCTGCCTGGGAGTTGCAGAATACGAGGCCTTGGCGAAAGTAGCCGATCGTTTGCGCCTCACTTGGATCGAAGTCCCTGATGAAATCGAGGATAGTTGGGTAAGGCTGAATCGCCAAACGGTTGCCTATCTAAGTGAGTTAGGTGCCACATCCAACTGATTAAGTTTAAACAGTTGCTTGTAATAGGCTCTACCAATGGTCACTAACATTAATGAGTATGAGGCAGAGACTGCCTTTGAACGTTTTGCCCTTGACCGGTATTTACCCCTGACAGCCCAGGCATCAGGAAGCTACATCGATATACGTCCCCTCATTGACGGAGGAAAAAACGTTATACAGAACGGGGCGAGCCACATTCAAGCCAATCGGGAGGACAACCTACGTGCAGCTTTCTTGCCATTGGCGTTTGGAGCAGCCTGGAAGGTGCTCGATCTTACGATCGAGCTTGCGCTGGCGAAACAAGGTATAAAACCCCAGCGGGAAGCCAAGCTCTGGCCAATTAAGGAAAAGGCTCGTATCGCAATGAGCGAGACGCTGAATGGCGCGATCCTAACCGAGGAAACCTGCACCTGGGTGGGAATTCTGACTTGTTACGTGTCTACAATAGAGTATCGCCATAGCCTGATTCATCGACAAGCTCAGTTTGTGGAAATCCCCCTCACCTTATCGGGCCATGGTAGAGACGGTATGCCACTTCCACCGCTAGATGAAGCTACGCTTAGAGCCTTAATCGCGTTGTCACAACTCGTTGGGGAAGGAATCATCAGCAACGGGCTGAATCGCCGTCGTCTCGACAACGTGAATTTTCTCTTGAATAGATTATCGTGCTTTGGGGTTAACTCAGTACCGCAAGGCGTCAGGATGAAGCCTATCGAATATTATTGGATGAAACTTCGTCCAGACCCTCATGGCCAATGGGTGGCCCCCTTCTCGATCGTTCATGAGCAGATGCGATGCAGAAGACAGTTAGGACACATTGACGTTCGCATCGACTTACCGGGAGAAAGCGGTCGCCAGCTTGTCGGTCAGTGCGAGGATCTACCGGACTGGGATGTCACAATCGATTTCAACCAACCCCCAAGCTATCTAGCTTATCAGTAATGCAGCCTAGCCAAGATATATAAAAGAGAAGTGTTGAAATAGACATTGTACTCAGGCGGGCGCCGCAGGGACCGAGCCATGGCTGAACCTTGCGATTACCGATCGCGAGACATTGAAGCGATACCTTCGGGCGCTCGCCCTGGGGGCTCTCAACGCCTGTGTAATTGATCCTGCTAACGATAGCTCGACACAAGATCAAGGCAGCCATATCCTGCGGATCCTACCTCCCCTCAACTGACCGAGATTGTCGTTTGGGTATTATTTTTTCCGATATTAACTTTCCAGATGTCACCTATGCCCCTATCTTATTGGCGAGGCCGTTCATTGAACGGTATGGGAAACGGAAATTGCTAATCACGGTAACCTCTTAGGTTGGTTGTCAGGTTGTTTCGACAAGGCCCGCGGGCTTTTCGGCTATCACGCGAGGGCGCTTACGTCAGCAGACCTGATCACCTCCTCGAGGCATCCCTGTGGCTTTTTGCTCCAGGTGAAGCTGTCATGCACAGCAAATCTGCAGCCTTCGGCTGATCAGATTCACGTTTTACCTTCAAGCCCCTTCTAGTTCGCTATTTGGGGCTTTCTCATTCTGTGTCATAACCGGCCCTATCTCCTTTGAACCAGCCATTCATGAGCAGGGGACAACAGGGGGGAATCACTTGCAGCAAAGTGGTGGTCCAGGCCGGCGAGGCGCTGGTGACAAACTACCTAGATACCCCCCTTTACTCGGTCGTCCGTGATTTATGAGGCGTGCGTTCGCCTGCCATGGAATAACGCGCACCCTAAGTACCCCGAGCGAGAAACCCTTCTGTGATATGTCGCTGCAGCTCAGGCTTTAGTGATCGATACTCAGCAGCATATCAATCGCCAGACTTCATGAAAGCGATCCCGCTCCGCGGCCTCTGAGTACTCGATGAGGATTCACCTCGAGGGACGATTTCGCCAGCAAGCACCAAGCAGAATGAGAAATCCAATGATCACTAGCATCGAATATACAAGTCGACGTGACATCGAGCGCCGATACTGTAGTCCTGTCCATTCGTGGGGTTGATGAGCGTTCAACTCGCTTGGCAAAGGGGGAGGCTGATGTTCTCTTAATGCAGTTCGATGATGTTGTTCCCGGTGAGGGCTTCGGCTGCGAAGAGCCCATGACGCTTGAGGATGCTTGGAGGATTTCAGGCTGGATTCGGCAGTGGACCAGCGATCGACGATCAGTAAAAATTGTCGTTCACTGCACTGTCGGTGTGAGCCAGTGTGCTGTAGTGGATCTCTGGGCTGGCGCCTCAATCAATCGGCCTGCTCAAGGGGTCGAGGAGGATGGCAGGGATGCGAATCCACACGTTCGGTCAATGCTCGACCGCACGGCAGCGTAAACAGTGCGTATTGCCCATGAGTTATACTGTAGCCTATCGACTGGTTGCGGCCATCCAGCACTTCCTCACTCCAAGTGTCACTCTGCGTCCTACCATTGATGAGACCTGCACTGGGTAGGAATAACTAAGGAGATCGTATGAATGAGGTCGAGGGCTGCTTCAAGGGCTACATGATCAACAGCAGCATGGATGGAATTAGGAATCACTGAGCGAATTTTTTATCGGGTTGTACCATATCGACGGTGGAACAGCCTTTGATTCCTGCATTCAGTGGGATAACCGCTCCCCCCTTGTTGCATGTTTATCAGGACGCTTGGAAAGTTCCAGGTTTTCGATTTAAATAAAGTCTATTTGTAAGCACTGCTGTTACATAAAATGATGCTAAACGTTACGAAGAGCTCACACCTATTCCTGCTTACTTCAGTTTTCGGCCAAAAGCGGTCTTTCAGTACTCGCGCATATATGTCTAACCCCTTTTTACTGCTCCATATCAATACCACTGAGCTAGCCAAGACCATATGTGGGTAAAGCGGCAGCTTATAGCCATTGTGCGTGTCTCTATGTTGCCCTGTGCTGTAGACACCTATTTCCTAGATCCTATTTAATTCCAGTGAACGGGCATTGTCTGGCTCAGGTCTTAGTTGGATACTGGCGGCGCCTTGAGCACTGCGACCCAACTAAACAGAGGTTTCATTACTCCAGAAACTTGTGGAGTTTTTTTGCAGCTTCTTGGGCAATTTCCTCATGGCAAGGTAGTCGACTCGGGAAATCCGACGATTTCCGCAGCTAACGATCGCATTTTCTCCAAACTGTCATCGTTGCACTCACCATACCCAGGATCGTCTTTTCTTTTATCCAGTACAGCGGTGATAGATTCATGAATAATGAGATAGCTGCACATTGAGAGACCCGGCCATAAAAATCCGCTTACATCCCAGGCGTCTGCTTTACTCTTTTCAAGTTCCGACAATGGCTGTGACTCAGCGTCTGTTAAGCCTTTATCGAGTGCTGAGCAGAATTGAGATATCTCCGCCTCGGAAAATTCATTTACTACTTGCTCTTCATCTCCAAGTCCTTCGCACCCGTACTCAGGGTCCGAAAAGAGCTTGATCGTTTCCTCAACGGGCACTTGTCGTTCATCCGCAAGCACCCCCAATCTCTTGGCATGAGCCTCGAAGCGCATTTTTTTCTGGCGCCGTTCAGCCTCCCTCGCCTGTGATGCCGCTCGTTCTGCCTGATTCCGCTGTTCTTCTGCGTGTTTGAGTTGTTGCTCTTGCTGTTTCCGCTGTTCTTCTTCCCGCCTTTCTGCCAATCCTTGCCCGAATTTTTCTTCCCAAACGCGAGCATACCCCTGATCCGGTGAGGGAAGATTCGCCACGCCGGGCACATTCATGCGCATCGTTGACTCATCCGTGCCACCGCGAATACTGAACGAAGTGGTGAGCGGTACATGGCCATCGCGGCATGGCGGTGTTAGGTGGTATATAAGCGATGATGTCTCTTCGAAGGGCTCAAAGTCTTCTGTTACCGGGATGCAGATAGCTTTCACGCTACCCGGGAAGCTTGATCTGGCTAAATTGAAATCGAATGGGAGAGCGACCAATTGTCGGTTCTCGTTGAGTGCAGCAAAGGCAAAGGAGCGAATATCTCGACCCATAAGCCATTCTCGATAACAGCCGTGATTCTCCAATATGTGCCACCCGCTTACCGAGTAGTTCTGCATTAGGCCGTTGTATGTCTCGTAAACCACGGCCAACACCCTGGGCCCACCGCTATGACAAACATGCAGCGTCGACTGGGCAGCCGCCGGTGATGAGAGGGACAGGAAGATGAATCCGAATATAGAGGCAATAATGGAAAGCTGAGATTTCATGTAAAGCCTCGCATTATGAAGTTTGCGAATCGAGATATTGAAATGTGATCAATGCAGTATAGGTAGGTAGGCCTCTCAAGGTTCGGCCATGGCGAGCTTTTTACCAAAATGATGAAACCGGATTACCTCTATTTCCTGAAGCCGTGGATTCACATCTACAAGCGCTTGGTACGTCCCGTACCGTTAAAGCTTAGGTAAGCGAAATTGATCTAGATGCATCCATCTATGGCACGCACACGATGCGTCACACCAAAGCATCGTTGATATATCGCCGCACTAAAAACTTGAGAGCGGTGCAATGTTTCCTGGAACACACGAAGCTGGAAAGTACCGTCAGATATCTTGGGTTAGAGGTAGATAATGCTTTGGAAATGGAAGAGCAAACGGAAGTTGGATGTGCTCAAACGACGGTCTAGGCGGGACTGTTGTTACCGGCCAGGAGCGGTCTTTTAGTCGACACTGATATAGCGCGAAAACGAAGCGGCGCTTCTCACGCGTCCGCCATATGTAGTGGTCAAGTAAAACTGGCCACCGCTTTATAGTTAACCCAGTACTTTTCCTCTGCCTGGTTCGGACTCATACCACCGTTATGCTGGTGAGGCCTAAGCTGGCTGTAATACCCGATTA
>NZ_JBANSN010000028.1:0-53382 GCF_037070215.1 Vreelandella arctica
CGGCGATTCCGGAAAACTGCCCAAAATCGGTCACGATAAAACGGAATGCGCGGTCACCATCATCCAGAACAGACGGTCACGTTCAAACGGAATGGGCGGTCACGATAGGGCGGAATACGCATGTAGAATCCCAAACAGAGAAGCCAGCGTTTAAATGGTATGTTCTCTCCCTGAACAGCCTTAAATAGTCTTTCAAGCTCAGTTTGAGTGAACACAGAGCGAAAGCTGTTCAACTTACGGCGCTTTTTCAACTTCATTCCGCTGAATGGATTTCTCTCAATACACTCTCCCCTGATAGCATACTCGAAGAGAGTTGATAGATACTTGATGTAATTGTTGTAGGTAGTTATCGAGATTGTCTTGTCAGCCTCTTCAATTACTTCATCGAGAGTCTTGTTGTGTAGAAGGCTTGTGACCCATTGGAGGGAGCTGTAATGCTGTCTCTCTGAAGCTCTTGGCATGGCTCAAGGAGACTTCTGAGATTGGTCTATTACCAATGATGCGAACAAGCAGACTTGCACAGCTTTTTTGTCATCAATCGTCTTCTCTGAGACGCCTTCTAGCCTCTGGCTCTTACTATAGGCATTCATCAGGCCAGTGATAGAGGGAGTGTCTCTGGTAGGCATCTGGAACAGTCCAGCATTCCCGCCAGCATCAGCAATAGGCGATATAAGTTCAGACGTGAGGGTTCTGAGGTCAGGACGGGTTCCAGCGTATGCAGCTTCTATCTATAAGCCTACAAGCGTTCACCACAAGCGGGTTTGCTTTCAGGATTGCTTCTCGTTTGCTTCTAGTTCTCAACGAACGCCGTACCTCACGCTTCCCAACTATGGGCTGCAACGGGGCAGGAACTACGATACGAAAATAGAAGACGCCTTGGCGGGTCTGGATGACGTAAGGAGGGAGGTTGCTAGGCATTTTGTATCACCGGATTGTGTTAATTGACGAATCCAGTGGTAGAAAAACCCTTAAAATTAAAAGCTTGGAGGCGACCCCAAAAGCCACATCCCGGCACACGCAGCCACCACTACCGTTGCTCCCTTCCGGGCCTGGCGGGGTTCGCAGTTTAGCGTTGCGGGAGGACCTAAGGGGCCACCATAACGGCACACTCGGTTGTTAAGTAAGTGTGCTAATGCTGATGTGGTGGCTACGCCCTGATTTGAACAGGGGACCCCATCATTATGAGTGATGTGCTCTAACCAGCTGAGCTACGTAGCCTTTCCTCATCAACGGGTGCAGATTATGCCTACCTTAACGATGAAAGGCAAGCCGGATTCCGGCTTGCCGCTATCACCAAAATTGACTTATTGAATAGCAGTACGCACGGCCTCAGCACCAGGCTCGCCGTTGCGTGTGGTCACGCCGTCTAACCACTCGTCCAGCACGCCATCATTGGCCTTCAAGTAATCACGCGCGGCATCACGAGGGTCTTCGCCATCATCCATGATCGCGCTCATTAGCTGGTTTTCCATTTCCAGGGTAAACGTCATGTTGCGCAATAGCGTGCCCACATTGGGGCACTCCTCCACAAAGCCCGCACGGGTATTGGTGTGCACCGTGGCGCCGCCCAGATCTGGGCCAAAATAGTCATCGGCATCAGAAAGGTAGGCCATCTCAAAGTTGGAGTTCATGGGATGCGGCTCCCAGCCCAAAAACACCATCCACTGCTCGTTGGGTACTCGGGCGCGCAGTTCTGCCAGCATTCCCGCTTCGCTGGAATCTATTACCTGCCAATCGCCAAGGCCATAAGCGTCATCATCGATCATCTGCTCAATCATCTCGTTGCCATCGTTACCCGCCTCGATGCCGTGCAAGCTGCGATCAAACTGGTCGGCATGCTCCGCTAAATCGTTAACCGAGGTCACGCCAGCGTCGTAAACATACTGGGGCACTGCAAGGGTGTACTTCGCCCCTTCCAGGTTAGCCACCAGGCGCTCAACCTCACCACGCTCGATATAGGGGTCGCTGATGGAAGCCATTGAGGGCATCCAATTACCCAGAAAGACATCAAAATCATTGTTGCGCATGCCTGCGTAGGCGATCGGCACGGAAACCGTATCCACGCTTGGCTCGTAACCAAGCCCTTCAAGTACTTCACTGGCTAGCGCCGTCGTCGCGGTGATGTCCGTCCAGCCCACTTCTGCAAAGCGCACGCTGCTGCACTCGTCGGCGTAAGCCACCGCTGGTAGGCCTGCTGCCAGCAATAAAGCACCTGCGTAGCGTGAAGAAGTTCTGCTCATGATCGTGGTTCCCCTTAAACGTCTGCTGCGAACACTCATTGATGGCAGAGGTCGCATCCAGTGTAAATGTCGGCGCCTTTTTATTGATTGAACGTTCAATAAAAAAATGCCATCATGGTTAGGTAATCATGCCTGCGCCTGGGTTTCAAGCATCTACCCAAGTTAGGCATTCAACGAATTAGGAGAACGCTGTGCCAAAGGTGGGAATGGAACCGATACGCCGCCAGCAGTTGATCAACGCGACCATGGTAGCCATTGATGAAGTCGGTCTGGCAGAAGCCACCGTCATGCGTATTGCACGTCATGCGGGCGTTTCAGCGGGTATTATCAGTCACTATTTTGGCGGCAAGGATGGCCTGCTTGAGGCCACCATGCGGCAAATCTTGACCGACCTTACCAAGGCCGTGGCAGTGCGCCGCCATGCGCTGGAAGACAACGCCCCGCGTGCTCATATCGGCGCCATTATCGAGGGCAACTTTGACCGCACCCAGGTCACCGGCCCAGCCGCCAAGACTTGGTTAGCCTTCTGGGCCAGCAGCATGCATAAACCCATGCTACAGCGGTTGCAAAACGTCAATGATCGCCGCCTTTACAGCAATTTATGTCACCAGTTTAAACGCGTCATGCCCCCTACCGAGGCCCGTAACGCGGCCCGCGGCTTGGCGGCCATGATTGATGGCTTATGGCTGCGCGGCGCCCTGACGCCTGAAGGTCTTGACGCGGCAGAAGCTCGCCACCTTGCGCACACCTATCTCGACCAGCTTTTTGCTCATCATGGATGCACTACGAAAGCATCCAATATTTATAGTTAATTAACTTATTCATGGAGACCGACATGGCCGCTCAAAACATACAGCCACTCTATATTGATGGTCGCCAGGTAGACGCCACATCAGGCGACACCTTCACAGTCACCAACCCTTTTGATGGCAGCTTGCTGGCCACGATTGGTCAGGCAAGCCAAGCGGATGTCGACACGGCTGTAGAAGCCGCTCTGCGGGGCCAGCGTGAATGGGCTGCAATGACCGGCATGGAACGCTCGCGCATCTTATTGCGCGCTGTTGCGATATTAAGAGAGCGCAATGACGAGCTTGCCGAGCTTGAAACCCGCAATACCGGCAAGCCGATCAGCGAAACGGCTAGCGTCGATATCGTCACCGGCGCAGATGCGCTCGAGTACTACGCTGGCTTGGCGCCTGCAATTCAAGGCAGCCAGATTCCCCTACGCGACAGCTCTTTTGTGTATACCCGCCGCGAGCCGCTCGGCGTGATTGGCGCGATTGGTGCTTGGAACTACCCGATTCAGATTGCCTGCTGGAAAGCGGCTCCCGCACTCGCGGCAGGCAATGCAGTAGTGTTCAAGCCCAGTGAAGTTACCCCGCTCACTGTGATGAAGCTGGCGGAAATCTTCACCGAAGCCGGTCTGCCCAACGGCGTTTTCAACGTGGTGCAGGGCGATGGCCGCGTAGGTGCCATGCTCACCGAGCATCCTGGCATCGCCAAGGTATCGTTCACCGGCGAAGCAGGCACCGGCAAGAAAGTCATGGCCGCCGCCGCTAGCTCGACGCTAAAAGACGTCACCATGGAACTGGGTGGCAAATCGCCGCTGTTGGTTTTTGCGGATGCCGACCTTGATCGCGCTGCAGACGCCGCCATGATGGCCAACTTCTACTCCAGCGGCCAAATCTGTACCAACGGCACGCGGGTATTTGTTGAGCGCAGCGTTAAAGACGCCTTTGAAGCCAAGCTGGTAGAGCGCGTCAAGCGAATCAAAGCAGGCGACCCCATGGATCCCAGCGTTAACTTTGGCCCCTTGGTCAGCTTCGAGCATCAGGAGAAAGTGCTCTCCTATATTGCCCTGGGCAAAGAGCAAGGCGCTCGCCTGCTCGTGGGTGGCGACGATTGGAATACCGGCAGCTATGCAGAGGGCGCCTGGGCCGCACCGACGATCTTCACCGACTGCACCGACGAAATGCGCATTGTGCGCGAAGAGATCTTCGGCCCGGTGATGTCGGTACTCGCCTTTAATGACGAAGCGGAAGTCATTCGACGCGCCAACGACACCCCCTATGGCCTGGCCGCGGGTGTCTTCAGCGAAAGTTTGAACCGCGCCCACCGTGTCATTCACCAGTTGGAAGCGGGTATCTGCTGGATCAACACTTGGGGTGAGTCACCATCGGAGATGCCGGTAGGCGGCTATAAAGAGTCGGGTATTGGTCGCGAAAATGGTGTTGAGACGCTCAATCACTACACCCAGACCAAGTCGGTACAAATCGAGATGGGGCCGTTTGAGTCAGTGTTTTAGTCCCTGAATTAACACTCTCAAACACTGCGGCACAGGTAGGCGTGAAAGCGAAGCGTCTTTTTCAGGGCCGGAAAGAGCTCCATGCAATTCCGGCATTCCCGCCATCCATGGCGGTCAGATGAGAAAGCCGAGCGCCCATGGATGGGTTCACAGCGTTTTCGTGTCACACCTACCTGTGCCAACTCATTACCATCTTGATGAGGGAAGCATTGATGCCTCAACCACGCGAATTTGATTACATCATTATCGGCGCCGGCTCCGCGGGCAACGTGCTCGCTACTCGCCTCACCGAAGACAGCAGCGTCAGCGTACTGCTGCTAGAAGCGGGTGGGCCGGACTACCGCTTCGATTTCCGCACTCAAATGCCGGCGGCCCTCGCCTTCCCGCTTCAGGGTAAGCGCTACAACTGGGCCTTCGAGACCGACCCCGAGCCGTATATGGATAACCGCCGCATGGAGTGTGGCCGCGGCAAAGGCCTGGGCGGCTCCTCGCTGATCAATGGCATGTGCTATATCCGCGGCAATGCACTCGATTACGACAACTGGGCCAAACAGCCCGGCCTGGAAGATTGGGACTACCTGAGCTGCCTGCCCTACTTCAAAAAGTGCGAAACCCGCGACATTGGGCCCAATAGCTATCACGGCGGCGATGGACCGGTGAGCGTGACCACGCCAAAGTCCACTAACAACCCGCTCTATCGCACCTTTATTGAAGCTGGTAAACAGGCAGGCTACCCAGAGACTGAAGACGTCAACGGCTACCAGCAAGAGGGCTTCGGCCCCATGGACCGTTTCGTCACGCCCAAAGGCCGCCGCGCGTCCACGGCCCGGGGCTACCTGGACATTGCCAAGAAGCGCCATAACCTTACTATCGAAACACATGCCGTTACCGATGTGATTGAGTTTGAAGGTAAACGCGCCGTTGGTGTTCGCTATGAACAAAAAGGGGAAAAACAGCAGGCCTACGTACGCCGCGAAGTGTTGCTATGCGGTGGCGCTATCGCCTCGCCGCAGATTCTGCAGCGTTCAGGCATTGGCAATCCAGAACTGCTGAACGAACTGAATATCGAGACGGTTCACGCCCTGCCCGGCGTGGGTGAGAATCTCCAGGATCACCTGGAAATGTACATCCAGTACGAGTGCAAAGAGCCCATCTCACTTTACCCGGCCTTGAAGTGGTACAACCAGCCTAAGATTGGCGCCGAATGGCTATTCAATGGCACCGGCGTTGGCGCCAGTAATCAGTTTGAATCCTGTGGCTTTATTCGCAGCCGGGATGAAGAGGAGTGGCCCAATCTGCAGTACCACTTCCTGCCCATCGCCATCAGCTACAACGGCAAGAGCGCGGTGCAGGCCCACGGTTTCCAGGCCCACGTCGGCTCGATGCGCTCTGAAAGTCGCGGCCGTATCCGCCTGACGTCAAAAGATCCACATGCGGCGCCCAGCATCCTGTTTAACTACATGGCCAAAGAGAAAGACTGGCAAGAGTTCCGTGATGCTATCCGCCTCACTCGTGACATCATCGCCCAGCCAGCCTTTGAGAAGTACCGCGGTCGTGAAATAGCGCCCGGACCGGACGTGCAGTCCGACGCCGAACTCGACGCCTTCGTCAAAGAGCATGCCGAAACCGCCTATCACCCCTGCGGCAGTTGCCGAATGGGCGAAGGCGAGATGGCGGTCACCGACGGCCAGGGGCGCGTGCATGGTATTGAAGGTCTGCGCGTGGTCGACGCCTCGCTCTTCCCGGTGATTCCTACCGGCAACCTGAATGCCCCCACCATCATGCTGGCGGAAAAGATCGCCGACCGCATCAAGGGTAATGAGCCGCTGCCCCGGGCGAGTGTGGACTACTATGTCGCCAACGGCGCGCCTGCCAAACGCGCCTGAACATTCCGTCTATTCGCCACTCAAAATGCCATGGCTTCACGTCATGGCATTTTTTTATATCTAACAAGGCATCCGGGTGTAAACATACCTAAAGGCTTGCATAAAACCGCGCCTATCTGCCAATATTCAAACAAGTGTTCGATTAACGCGCTCATTAACAACAGCAGGCTGTCGTTATAGGCCTGAAACAGAGAGAACTATTATGCTCACCCTACTCCTTATCGTGCTCGCCGTTGGTGGCCTGCTCGTGGTCATGCGTCGCGAAGCAGGCGCCCCCGCGGCGCTTGTGGTGCTTGGCGTATTGGGCCTTGTCGGCCTGCTGTTAGACGCTGAAGTGATCGGCGTTCTGCTATTGATTGGCGCCGCCGCTGTCGCCGTGGCAGGCCTGCCCGCCTTGCGTCGCAAATGGCTGACACCGCGCCTCTTCACCACCTTTAAAAAAGTGGCGCCCAAAGTGTCCGCCACCGAGCGCACGGCCCTGGAAGCGGGCAGCGTTTCTTGGGACGGTGAGCTATTTTCGGGCAAACCCCAGTGGGAAAAGCTGCTCGCCTTTAAAGACGAAGGCTTGCGCGACGATGAAAAAGCTTTCTTAGCCAATCAGTGTGCCAAAGCCGCTGGCATGTGCAACGCCTGGGATATCGCCCAAGAGCGCGCAGACCTGCCCCAGCAGCTGTGGGACTACCTGAAAAAAGAGGGCTTCTTCGGCATGATTATTCCGAAGGAGTACGGCGGCCTGGGCTTCTCGGCCAAAGCGCAGTCCATGGTGCTGCAAAAGCTCTCCGCCAACGAAACCCTGATGGTCACCGTGGGCGTACCTAACTCCTTGGGGCCTGGCGAGCTGTTGCTTAAATACGGTACTCAAGAGCAGAAAGATCACTACCTGCCACGCTTATCCGATGGCCGTGAGATTCCCTGCTTTGGCCTCACCGGCCCTCGTGCAGGTTCTGATGCCACGTCACTGCCCGATACCGGCGTTGTATGTAAGCAGACTATTAATGGCGAAGAAGTGCTTGGCCTGCGCCTTAACTTCGAAAAACGCTGGATCACGCTGGCGCCCATCGCCACAGTCGTCGGTCTTGCCTTCCGTCTCTTTGACCCTGAAAAGCTGCTGGGTGATGAAGAAGATCGCGGCATTACGCTGGCACTGATCCCCCGCGATACCGACGGCATGGAAATCGGTCGTCGTCACCACCCTATCGGCAGCCCGTTTATGAACGGCCCGATTATCGGTAAAGATGTCTTTGTACCGCTGGATACCATCATTGGTGGCCCGGACATGATCGGCCAGGGCTGGCGGATGCTGGTCGAGTGTCTCTCGATCGGCCGCTGCATCACGCTGCCCTCGGGCGCTACCGGCACCGCGCGTTATGCCCTGGGCTGGAGCGGTGGTTTCACTCGCGTACGTCGCCAGTTCAACGTACCGGTGGCCGAAATGGAAGGTGTGCAAGAGCCTCTTGCCCGCATGGCGGCATTGGCCTATATCTCCCAGGCCACCGTGTATCAAACTGCCAATATGATCGATCACGGCGAAAAGCCTGCGGTGCCCTCAGCCATTCTGAAAAGCCAGTTGACCGAATTCCAGCGCGTGCTGCTTAGTGATGCCATGGATGTTCACGGTGGCAAGGCGGTGACACTAGGCCCGCGCAACTACCTCGGTATCGGCTATAGCGCCAACCCGGTAGCAATTACCGTGGAAGGCGCCAATATCATGACCCGCAACCTGATGATATTTGGTCAGGGCGCGATCCGTTGCCACCCTTACGTGCTTGAAGAGCTGGCCGCAAAAGACGCCAATGACATGAAGGCGTTCGATAAAGCCTTCTTTGGTCATGCAGGCTTGATCTTTGGTAACGCCGCGCGCGCCTTTACCCTCGGCTTTGGCATCGGCAAATCCAGCGTTCCCTTTGATGGCCCAGCCACCATCTATGCTCAGGATATTGCCCGCCTTTCCGCTGGCTTTGGCCTATGTGCCGACGCAGCCATGGCAAGCCTGGGTTCAGCGCTGAAGAAACGCGAAATGATCTCCGCCCGGCTGGGGGATGTGCTTTCTAACCTCTACCTGACCTCCATGGTGCTCAAGCAGTGGCAAGCGGGCAGTAAAGTAGAAGGCGAAGAAGCGCTGCTGCACTACAGCTGTCGTTTCCTGCTTCAGCGTGCAGAACAGGCGTTCGTTGAGATTTTCGATAATCTACCCAACCGCGCCCTGGGTAAAACCCTCAACGCCGTAGTGATGCCGACCGGCCGCCGCTGGAACAAACCCCACGATGATTTGGCTCGCGATATCGCTAAGCGTGTTTCTACACACAGCGCCTTGCGTACCAAGCTGCTGGAAAACACCTGGGATGCGGATGACGGTGAGCAACGTAACCCGCTGGCGCGCTACAACGCTTTGCTGGTCGATTATGACCGCGCCGAAGCAATCTACCGCACGGTGAACAAAGCCTATGCCAAGGGCGAGCTACCGCAAACAGCACTGCATCCGGAGGCACGTGTAGAGGCCGGCTTGGAAAAAGGCCTTATCAATGAAGAAGATGCCGACTTCATGCGCATCTTTGAGGCCGAGGTTCTGGAAATGCTCACCGTGGATGATTTCGCCTATGATGCCTTCGCCAAGAACAAGTCCACGCTGATCGATCACAACGGCAAACCTGTGCCTGCGCCGAAACAGGCGGAAGAAAATATTAAGTAACACCTTCTTTTCAAGGAGTTACCTCAACATCAGCCGACTACTGCGCGCCAGTAGTCGGCTTTTTTGTTTTCGCTTTCTACGCCTAAATGCCTAGTCCTATCGCCCAAAAACGCGTTGCAAGTTCGCAAGTGATCAACTAGCCTTTCGTAAACGAAAGCAATTAATCTTATTTAACTGTATTGTTAACAGCATTCTCCGAGAGCGATCCCCCAACCGCTTCTCAAAATAGCTTTCTCCAATAACAATGACGCTAGCGAGATCGGCATGTCCTTACATTTGCAAAATATCGATCACATCGTTAACGGTGTGCCTCATATCAGTGGAATAGACCTAGCGCTTGAGCCAGGCTCATTCAATGTATTGCTAGGGCGGACGCTGGCCGGAAAAACCACTCTAATGCGTCTTATGGCGGGACTTGAGCCCCCTACCCGCGGAAAAATCATCATGGATGGCAAGGACGTCACCAACGTCTCCGTGCGCAAGCGCAATGTTTCCATGGTGTATCAGCAGTTTATCAACTACCCCAGCCTCACCGTTTACGACAACATTGCGTCGCCGCTGAAACTGGCCAAACACCCAAAAAGCGAGATTGATAAGCGAGTAGGCGAAATTGCTGAAATGCTGCATATCGAGCACCTGCTTAACCGCTACCCGCAAGAGCTTTCCGGCGGCCAACAGCAGCGCACCGCCATGGGGCGGGCCTTGATCAAAGATGCCGACTTAATTCTGTTTGATGAACCGCTGGTCAACCTGGATTACAAACTCCGCGAAGAGCTGCGCGACGAGCTTCGTGATCTCTTCAAAGCGCGCAACTGCATCGCGGTGTATGCCACTACCGAGCCCAACGAAGCGCTGGCGCTGGGTGGAAACACCGCCGTCCTGCATGAAGGCAGATTGCTTCAGTATGGCCCTACCGAACAGGTTTACCGGGAGCCAAACGGCCGCTTCAGCGCTGAAATGTTCTCCGAGCCGCCAATTAACATTGTTCCCGGTCGGCTTACCGATACCGAAATCACTTTCGATCAAACGTTACACTTTCCCTGCGATGACAAGTTAAAGCGCTTGGAGCCAGGTGACTATGATTTTGGTGTCCGCGCTTCGCACCTCACCTTGCAGCCACAACGCGCCGATGACCTGACGCTGGACGTCCATGTGGATGTAGCAGAAATCAGCGGCTCTGAAACCTTCCTGCATGTTCACCACGAACGTTTCCCCTTAGTGCTGCACCTAGCGGGCATTCACCAGTTTAGTGTTAATGAACCCCTGAAAGTTTACTTCCCCACCCATCAACTTTACGCCTTCGACAAACAGGGACATACAGTCCATATTCCTGCGCGTCAGGGAGGAGCTGCCCATGGCTGAGATCACTTTAAAAGGTCTGGCGCACTCCTATGAAAAAACGCCCAAGGGTGCAGCGGATTACGCTATTCGGCAGATGGATCACGTGTGGCATCAAGGCGGTGCCTATGCGCTTTTGGGGCCATCGGGTTGCGGTAAATCAACGCTACTCAATATCATTTCCGGTCTGCTTGAACCCTCAGAGGGTGACGTACTTTTTGACGGCCAGCGAGTTAACGAACTCCCCCCTGAAGAGCGCAATATTGCCCAGGTTTTTCAGTTCCCGGTGATCTACGACACCATGACGGTGTTCGACAATCTCGCCTTTCCCCTGCGCAATATGAATACCCCCGAGTATCGGGTGAAACCCAAGGTGCTTGAAGTTGCCGACATTCTGGAACTGACGCCGCTGCTGAACCGCAAGGCGAAGAACCTGACCGCCGATGAAAAGCAGAAAGTTTCCATGGGGCGTGGGCTGGTACGCGATGACGTGACGGCCATCCTGTTTGATGAGCCGCTGACGGTGATCGACCCACAGTTAAAGTGGAAGCTGCGCCGCAAGCTCAAGGAGATTCACGAACGCTTCAATATCACCATGATCTACGTGACCCACGACCAGTTGGAGGCGTCTACCTTCGCGGACAAGATCGCCGTGATGTACGACGGTCAAGTGGTTCAGTTCGGCACGCCCCGGGAGCTGTTTGAACGCCCGGCCCACACCTTTGTGGGGTATTTTATCGGCAGCCCCGGCATGAACTTCATGGCCATCGAGTATCGAGATGAGCACGTCATGTTCGGGAATCAATCACTGCCGGTCAGCGAGTCGGTAAAACGTGTGATTGCGACTGCCAGTTCCCGCAATATCAAACTGGGTATCCGTCCCGAATTTATTGCCATAACCACCAGCCCGACCGCCGACAGCGTACCGATTGAGGTCGTCAGCGTTCAGGATTTGGGCACTTACTCCCTGCTGACCTATAAGCTCAACGCACAAACCTTCAAGGCACGCCTTCCCGAAGGGCACTCACCCGTGGGGGAAGCGGCGTTTGCTGAGTTCGATACAGCAAAACTCGCCCTCTATATCGATGAATACCTCGTGGAGACCGGCCATGAATAACAAGGTACCCAACAACAAAGCGTGGCTGCTGGTGCTTCCCATGCTGGTATTGGTGGCGTTCTCCGCCATCATTCCACTGATGACCGTCGTCAACTACTCGGTGCAGGATGTGCTCGGCCCTAACGCCAGCTTTTTCACTGGCACCGAGTGGTTTAAAACCATGCTCAACGATGAGGCGCTACAAGCGGCGTTTCTGCGCCAGATTTCGTTCTCATTGATTATTCTGGCTATTCAGATTCCGCTGGGAATAGGGATCGCCCTGATCATGCCCAAACGGGGCTGGCAGGCCTCCGCCGTGTTGATATTGATCACGCTGCCGCTGCTGATTCCCTGGAACGTGGTGGGCAGCATCTGGCAAATCTTTACCCGTGGTGATATTGGCTTAATGGGCTGGGGGCTGCGCGAACTGGGCATCAGTTACAACATCACCGGTGACGCCAGCGATGCCTGGGTAACTATCGTGCTGATGGATGTATGGCACTGGACCCCGCTGGTGGCCATGCTTTGCTACAGCGGCCTGCGCTCGATTCCTGAAGCTTACTATCAGGCTGCACGTATCGACCGTGCCTCCAAGTGGGCAGTGTTCCGCTACATCCAGTTGCCCAAGCTCACCAACGTGCTCGTTATCGCCGTCCTGCTGCGCTTCATGCACTCGTTCATGATTTACGCCGAGCCCTTCGTGTTGACCGGCGGCGGCCCTGGCAGCTCGACAACCTTCCTGAGTCAGTCGTTGGCCACTATGGCGATCGGCCAGCAGGACCTGGGGCCTTCTGCCGCGTTCTCGCTGATCTACTTCCTTGTCATTCTGCTGGTGAGCTGGGTGTTCTACACCACCATCATGCACATGCAGAAAGACAAGCCCCCGCATGGAGGTGCCTAACATGAGCTACCAACTCGAAAACACCCAGCGCGGTGAAAAGTACAACACGATTTTTAGCAAAGTTTCACCTGCCAAGCGGCGTAACCGCACTGCTCGGGCGCATTGGCGCTCACGTATCCTGCTGGGCCTTTATCTGGCGCTGATGATCCTGCCCATTTACTGGCTGATCAACATGTCGCTGCAGACCAACAGCGAAATTCTTGGCTCGATGACGTTGTGGCCGCAAAACCTGACCTTTGACAACTATATTGGCATCTTCACCAACTCAAGCTGGTACATGGGCTACGTCAACTCAATGCTCTACGTGGCCATGAATATGCTGATCACCATTTGCGTCGCGCTACCGGCCGCTTACGCCTTTAGCCGCTACACCTTTATCGGCGACAAGCACCTGTTCTTCTGGCTGCTGACCAACTTGATGGCTCCCCCCGCCGTCTTCCTGCTGCCCTACTTCCAGCTTTACTACTCGGTAGGCCTTTTCGACACCCACATTGCCGTCGCGCTGGCCCACTGTCTTTTTAATATCCCGCTGGCGATCTGGATTCTGGAAGGCTTCATGAGCAGCGTGCCCAAGGAGATCGACGAAACGGCCTATATCGACGGCTATAGCTTTCCGCGCTTCTTCGTCAAGATTTTCATTCCGATGATCCGTTCGGGCATTGGCGTCACGCTGTTCTTCCTGTTCATGTTCTCTTGGGTGGAACTGCTCCTGGCACGCACGCTAACCGCCACCGATGCCCAACCAATCGGCATGATTATGACGCGCACCTCGACAGCCTCCGGAATTGACTGGGGCACCCTGGCCGCCGCCGGTGTGCTGACCATTATTCCCGGCATTCTGGTGGTCTATTTCGTCCGTAATCATATTGCCAAGGGCTTTGCCCTGGGCCGTACCTGAGGAGAGCGCACCATGTCTTGGATGGTATGGACCATGCCCACCGCCATATTCTTTTCATCAATCGCTGCCATGCTGGCGGGGATGACGATATGGGAGATCCTGTCTCCCACCATAGAGCGCAAAGGGTTTTTACCCATTGCCACCACTCGCGGAGACCGGCTGTTTATCGGCCTGCTCTCGGCGGCCTTTATCCACCTGGGAGTGATTGGTTTCACTTCATTATCCATCTGGATTGCACTAGCGGTATCAGCCGTATGGCTACTGGTTTTAATGCGCTGGGGCTAGCCCTTGAGACAGCCTCTTGAGATAGCCCTTAACAAGTTGTTGAAAAAGCACTTCAGCGTTTATTCGGTATCAAGGACGGCCAAGCCATCAAGGAAGAACACAACAAAACGAGGTCACCATGCAAAAGCACTACAACAAATTCAAACTGACAACCCTCGCCGCCAGCTTGCTGTTGGCATCGGGTACGCTGTCAGCGCAGGAAGAGGATGCCCGCGCCATTGCTGAACGCTTGGTCGATGAGCACTTCCAGAACTCGACGCTAAGCCGTGAAGAGCAGATCGAAGAACTGATGTGGTTTGCCAAGGCTGCCGAGCCTTTCCGTGACATGGACATTCAAACCGTGGCGGAAGGCCTCACTACCCACGTTTATGAAAGCGAAGTGTTAGCGGAAGCCTTTAGTGAGCTGACCGGCATTAACCTGACCCACAACATCATTGGTGAAGGCGATGTCGTGGATACCATGCAGAACCAGATGCAGTCGGGCAACAGCATCTATGACGGCTTCGTCAATGATACCGACTCCATTGGCACGCATATCCGCTATGGCACCACCATCAACCTCTCTGAAGCGATGGAGAACGAGTGGGCCGACTACACCCTGCCCACGCTGGACCTGGATGACTTCATCGGTCTGCAATATGGTACCGGCCCAGATGGCAGCATCTACCAACTACCGACCCAGCAGTTCGCCAACCTTTACTGGTTCCGCCATGACTGGTTCACCGACCCCGACCTGATGGCCCAGTTTAAGGAAATCTACGGCTACGAACTCGGCGTACCGACCAACTGGACCGCTTACGAAGATATCGCCAAGTTCTTCACCGAGGACGTGGGTGAGATAGACGGCACCAAGATTTATGGCCACATGGATTACGGTCGTCGTGATCCGTCACTAGGTTGGCGTTTCCACGACTCCTGGCTCTCCATGGCGGGCATGGGCAGCCAAGGGGTTCCCTTCGGCAACCCAGTGGATGACTGGGGTATCCGCGTCAATGAAGATAGCCAGCCGGTAGGCGCCAGCGTCAGCCGTGGCGGTGCTACCAACTCGCCGGCCTCCGTGTTTGCGATGCAGAAAGCCGTCGACTGGCTACGCGATTACGCACCTGAAGAAGCGCAGGGCATGACTTTTGGTGAAGCAGGCCCCGTGCCCGCGCAAGGCCATATTGCCCAGCAAATCTTCTGGTACACCGCGTTCACAGCTGACATGACCGACCCCGCCGTTGCGGTGACCGATGATGAAGGCAACCCGCTGTGGCGCATGGCTCCTTCCCCCACCGGCCCCTACTGGGAAGAGGGTATGAAGGTTGGCTACCAGGACGTAGGAGCATGGACATTCTTTGACTCAACGCCCGAAGACCGCCGCACCGCCGCCTGGCTGTTTGCCCAGTTCACCGTGGCAAAAACCACCTCGCTGGAAAAACTCATGCATGGTTTAACGCCGATTCGTGAGTCTGACATCTTCTCTGAGCAGATGACCGAAATGGCACCCAAGCTGGGTGGCCTGGTGGAGTTCTACCGCAGCCCCAACGAATCCAACTGGACACCGACCGGTACGAACGTACCTGACTATCCGCGCATGGCACCACTGTGGTGGCAGAACCTTGCACCGGTCATGAGTGGTGAAGTCACACCCCAGGAAGGTCTCGACAAGCTAGCGGCAGACCTGGACAGCACCATGAACCGTTTGGCCCGCGCTAACGTCTTCGACAGCTACGCGCCTGTACTTAACGAAGAGCAGGACCCACAGGTCTGGCTGGATCAGGAAGGCGCCCCGAAAGCCAAGCTGGATAACGAAATGCCGCAAGGCACCACCGTTCCTTACGATGAAATGATGGAAGCCTGGATGGCCGCCGGTACGCGCCAAGAATAACTAAGCTTAATAACTAAGTTTAGGAAAACTACGCGTCAAAGCTTGCAGGGCGGGCGACTGCCCGCCCTGCCAAGGGTTTCATTGGCGGTATGCCAGAGCAAAAGAGAGAACACCCACTGCAACCGGGCTATTGATTGGTTAATTGGATCCGCTATGAAACTGCGAAATAGAAACATTGAAAAGTTACCTAACGAAACCTTTGATGCTCTGATTATCGGCGGCGGCATCAATGGCGCGGCCACCGCAGCAGCGCTGGCTGGTAAAGGCGCAAAAGTTGCACTAATTGACCGCGGCGACTTCGCCGGCAGTACCAGCATGCACTCCTCCAACCTGGTATGGGGAGGCATCAAATACATGGAAAGCAAGGATTTTGCCCTGGTTCGCAAACTATGCAAAAGCCGCAATCACTTGATCAAGAGTTACCCTTCCACGGTGCAGGAAATTCGCTTCCTGACCACTATTTCAAAAGGTTTCCGCCACTCTCCACGCTACCTGTGGGCGGGCACCTGGCTTTACTGGCTGATGGGCAACGGCTTCACCAAACTGCCGCGCCTGCTCTCGCCAAATAAAATCAAGCAGGAGGAGCCCATCATTGATATTGAGGGGGCCGTTGGCGGTTTCGAGTATTCTGACGCCTACCTGCACGATAATGACGCTCGATTTGTCTTCAACTTTGTTCGCCAAGCGCTTAACTATGGGGCGATTGCCGCCAACTACGTCGAATCACTTGGCGCCGAGCGCCAGGATGGCCTATGGGTGACCAAGGCACGCAACGTGATGGATGGCAGCACCTTCGATATACGCGCCAAGGTACTCATTAACGCGGCCGGCCCGTGGGTGGATCAGCATAATGAGCTGACCGGCCAAAAAACCACTCACCACCACCTCTACTCCAAAGGCATTCACCTCATCGTTCCGCAATTAACGGATTCCCAGCGGGTGCTGGCGTTTTTTGCTGACGATGGCAGATTATTCTTTGTCATTCCCATGGGTAACCGTACCTGCATCGGCACCACGGATACGCATATGGAGCATCCGGAGGTGGAGGTCACCGCTGACGATATCGCCTTTGTGCTGGAAAATATCAACAAGCGTTTGACCCTGGCCAAGCCATTGAGCCAAGACGATATTATTTCTACCCGCTGCGGCGTACGGCCGTTAGCGATCAAAGATGATCAAGGCAACGATCGAGACTTCCTGCAGCTATCGCGCAAGCATGTAGTCGACACCAATGCCGAAAGCGCGCATATCAGTATCTTTGGCGGCAAGCTGACCGATTGCTTGAATGTGGGTGATGAAATTGCCGAAGAGATCAGCCAGTTGGGCGTTTCCCTCACAGACCCTAAATTCCACTGGTACGGCGAACCACCCAACCCCGTCAAGCAGCAGTTTATGGATCAGGCCAAGCGCATGAACCTGGATGCCATGACCGCCCAGACCTCATCTGAGCTGCTCTCCACACGGCTCTGGCGGCGTTATGCCGACCAAGCTATTCAGATGTTGGAGAAAATCCGCCAGGATCCTGCCCAGGGTGAAATTCTAATCGAGGGCACCGAGTATATTCGCTGTGAGCTTGAGCATGCCCGCGATCACGAAATGATCACTCAGCTTGAAGACTTTCTACGCCGTCGTGCCAAGGTCTCGCTGGTTGTTCCCCATGAGCAGTTGCGCCATTCAAACGGTCTGAAAGAAGCCTGCCGGGTATTATTTGGCGACGATGCAGATGAACGTTTTAACAGTTACTTTGAACAACACCGGGACACATCGCTGCCTTTTACACCCGTAGCCAATGCTTAATCGTTGATAAAACTAAAAAGCCCCCTTATATCAATAAGGGGGCTAAGGGTTATTTAAGCAATTGTTCTATTTTACTCTTCATCTTCAATACGAAGTTGAGAGTCTCCCGCGAGCACTTCATCCCAGGCTTCTTCCAGTGTGTAGCCTGAACGACTATCCACCGTGTCGATAACCTCAACCGCATGTTGCAGTGACTCACGATTACCCTTCAGCGCCACCACTAACCTGGCGAGATCTTGCTTGCTGAAGGAGCTGGCGATGCTATTGGCTTGTTGGCTCAGTTCGATGCAGTTCATTAGTACTACCTCATGGTATGGTCATCCGCTGCCTAACCGCCAATCGGTTTAAAAGCAGCCATCTTAATTAACGACGTATGGTGACGTTGCTACTCATGCTGGGCCGGATAAGTGCCCAGTTCGGTAACTGCGAAACGGTCACAAGCGTTACAAGACCTTCGCCCTTTAGCGCTAGGGTAATACTGAAGCGCTATCGTTCTGTAGCAGGGATTAGTTCAGTGATTCGGGATAACGAGTCACCTTCCTGATCCATGACCTCACTATGGGCTACAGCAGGAAAGCTCACAATGCGTCATTGGCCGCAGGCATGGTTGTAACTCGACTACATAAACGCTCAATAAGCGTTAATGGTGTTAAAGACTTTCATGAGGGGCGCTAAAAGCGAAGAAAGGCGGCCAATTGCTTAATTGGCCGCCGCATTATAAAGAATCGAAAGAGTGAATAGATAGTGTGCTTAAGTAGGAAGGCTGCACTTATTAGTTGAATTCAGGTCATTATCTAAGGCGTGGAGCGGACTCTCGACACCGCATCCAACCAACCCTGGTAAAGCTGCTCACGTGTAGCTTCTTCCATGGTGGGCATAAAGCTCTTCTCGCAGCGCCACAGTTGTTCGATCTCTTCCAGGGTTTGATACCAGCCCAGACGCAGACCCGCTAAATAAGCAGCCCCCAGCGCAGTGGTTTCCAATATGGTGGGGCGATCCACCTGCACGCCCAGCATATCGGCAAGAAACTGCATCACCCAGCTGTTTTTCACCATACCACCGTCAACCCGTAAATTGCCCGGCGGCGCCTCCATATCGTCATTCATGCAGTGCTGCAGGTCACGGGTTTGGTAGCACACCGCCTGGAGCCCCGCGGCGACTATTTCAGCAATACCGGTATCGCGGGTTAAACCAAAAATCGCGCCACGTGCTTTTGGGTCCCAGTGCGGCGCCCCTAAACCGGTAAAAGCGGGCACCAGATAAACGCTATGCCCGCTACGGGTCTTCTGAGCCAGCGCTTCGGTTTCCGAGGCATCGGCAAACAGATTCAGACCATCGCGCAACCACTGCACCGTCGCCCCGGCCACGAAAATACTGCCTTCCATCGCATAGGTCGGCTTACCGTTAAGCCGGTAGCCAATCGTGGTCAACAAACGATTACGCGAAAGCGAGGGCGTCTCACCGGTGTTCACAATCATAAAGCAGCCGGTACCGTAGGTACTCTTGCCCATCCCCGGCTGAAAGCACGCCTGCCCGACCAACGCAGCCTGCTGGTCGCCTGCTACCCCTGCGATGGGAAGCGGTGCGCCTAGCCAGTGCGCCTCGGTAGTACCGAAATCATCGCTGGAATCTTTCACTTCGGGCAGTAAATTGGCGGGTATATCGAATAGTGCCAGTAGCTCGTCATCCCACTCTTGGGTATGGATATTGAACAGCGCGGTTCGAGACGCGTTGGTAGCATCGGTGACGTGCTGCTGGCCGCCGGTCAACCGCCAGATTAGAAAGCTGTCGACGGTGCCGAAGGCCAGTTCCCCCCGTTCGGCGCGCTCACGTGCGCTCTCGACATTCTCCAGCAGCCAGGCAAGCTTGGTCGCCGAGAAATAAGGATCAATCAGCAGGCCGGTCTTGGCTTGAACGATCTCGGTATGCCCTTTATCCCGCAGCGACTGGCACAAATCCGACGTGCGGCGATCCTGCCAGACAATGGCGTTATACAGCGGCTTGCCGGTTTTTCGATCCCACAGGATGGTGGTTTCACGCTGGTTGGTAATGCCTATACCGGCAATCTGGTCTGGCGTAATCTCGGCACTGGCCATCACTTCTCGGCAGGTGGCCACTACCGTTTCCCAGATATCTTCGGGGTTGTGCTCAATCCAGCCGTCATGAGGGAAGTGCTGGGTGAATTCCTGCTGAGCGACGGCCGCCACCTGACCTTCGCGGTCAAAGAGAATAGCGCGCGAGCTGGTGGTACCCTGATCAATGGCGAGTATATAAGAGGACATGTCGAGTTCGCTTTGTTGTATTGTCTTTCGATTTTGTTGACTTGCTTTCGCTTTATTATGTTTTAAGGCTACTCCAGCCGCTCTAAATGCTCAAGGATGAAACTGCGACAAAGACGGCTAGGCTAGGCTAGGCGATATGCAGCGCTACATCGTGCTGGGTCAGCAAGCGCTGGATCGCTTCCGGCGGTTTGCGATCGGTGAAGAGCGCATCCAACTGGTCCAGATTGCCCTGCCGCACCACCGGGTTACGGTGAAATTTGGAGTAGTCTGCCGCTAGGTAGATGCGCCGCGAATTGGCAATAATCGCTTGGGCGACACGTACTTCCTGGTAGTCAAATTCCAGCAGTGAGCCATCCTCGTCAATGCCACTGATGCCGATGATGCCGTAATCCACCTTGAACTGATTGATAAAGTCGATGGTGGCTTCGCCGATAATCCCGCCATCGCGAGAGCGCACCTGCCCCCCGGCGATGATTACGGTAAAATCCTCTTTATGCTGAAGAATGGCCGCCACATTCAGGTTGTTAGTAATGATCTCGAGACCCTGATGCTCCAGCAACGCGTGGGCAATCACTTCATTGCTGGTACCGATGTTGATGAACAGCGATGAGTGGTTGGGTATGTGTTGCGCCAAGCAGCGGGCAATGCGCTCCTTCTCTTCCAGGTGAAGCGTCTTGCGCGTGCTGTAGGCGGTATTCACCGTGCTGGATTCGATGCCTACACCGCCATGCACACGGCGCACACGGCCTTCATCAGCCAGGGTATTCAAATCCCGCCGAATGGTCTGCGGTGTCACCGCAAAGTGGTCGGTGAGCTGTTCGATACTCATGTAGCCGTGCTGACGAACTAGCTCGACAATGGCATCCTGACGAAATTGTTGGTTCATAAGCCCGGCCTGTTCGATTTTCTTGGTTTCTGAACGTAATAGGTTAGCAAAATTTTCGAAACCTAATAGCCTTCATCCCCTCTTCGCTACCATCACACCGACAGGCCGGACCGTTAGACGTTTTTTAAAGCGGCCATACCAGCAGAATAAGCGGGATAGCGGCAGCCAATACTACCAGTGAAAGCGGTAGCCCCAGTTTCCAGTAATCGCCGAACCGATAGCCGCCAGGGCCCAGCACCAGTGTATTCGACTGATGGCCGATGGGAGTTAAAAACGCACAGGAAGCACTTACGGCCACCACCATCAAGAACGGATCGAGCGAGACATCGAACCCATTGGCCAGGCTGACTGCAATCGGCGCCATCAGCAGCGCAGCCGCCGCGTTGTTGACCACATTCGAGAGCAGCATAGAGAGCAGGAACAGCCCCACCATGGTGACCACCACCGGCCAGTCGCTGCCAAAGCGCAGCAGTGCATCGGCAATCAGGTCGGCGCCGCCACTGGTTTCAAGCGCCTCCCCCACGGGTATCATTGCGGCCAACAGCACGATCACAGGGCCGTCGATGGCTTGATACCCTTCGCGCAACGGCAATACGCCAATCAGTAGCGAAATCAAAGCAGCGGTACTCATGGCGACTGCCGCAGGCAGCAGATCGAACAGCATGGCAATAATTGCTAAGGCAAAAATGGCGATCGACATTGCCAGCTTGCGCGGCTGCCCCAGATGCAATTCCCGGCTCGCTAACGGCAGGCAACCGAGGGAGGCCAGACTGTCGGACATTTCATTCTCACTGCCCTGCAGCAGCAACACATCGCCGTTCTTAAAGCGGATATCACGCAGACGCTGCTTCAAGCGCCCACCGTCACGGGCCACGGCCACCAAGTGCAGGCCAAACTGGTGATTCAGGCGTAACTGGCGCACGCTGCGGTTAATCATCATGGAATCATTGCGTACCACGGCTTCAATTAGCTGCAAGCCTTCGGTATCCACCGGCTGCCGGTCCTGTGCCGCATCTTTCGCTTCACCCATGCCAGCTTTCTCGCCCTCTTCGCCGCTTGCGGTGTGCTCAGGGCCGTCCGCCTCCTCTTCCAGTTCGGCTATCGCACTAAGCCCTACCTTATCTTCCAGCATCTGGAGTTCATCGGGTCCTGCTTCCAACAGCAGGATATCGCCCTCTTCCAAGGCGCCGTGGAAGTTATAGCCAGCACGACGGTTATCATCGCGAACGACCGCTAACACGGGGATGGTTTCGTCCAGCTCATCGCGCAATTGCTGTAACGTTAAGCCTTTGGCTTTCGACTCTTCACCTACTTTCAATTCCACCAAATAGTTGGCGGTATCGAACATTTCATCGGTAGAGGCTTGGCCGCTGCGCTTCGGCGTCAAGCGCCAGCCCACCAACACAATAAACACAAGCCCCACCAGCGCCACCGCAATCCCGACAGGCGAAAAGCTAAACATGCTAAACGCTTCACCCGTCACATCGCGCCGGTAACTAGAGATAATGATATTGGGTGGCGTGCCAATTAAGGTTGTCAGGCCGCCCAGCAGAGACCCGAACGCCAGCGGCATCAGCAGTAAAGAGGGCGAGGTATTATGTTCACGAGCCAACCGCATCGCCACCGGTAACAGCAGTGCGAGAGCGCCCACATTGTTCATAATGCCCGATAACAACACGACGGTACCCACCAGCACTAATAGCTGAAGCAGCAGGTTTTCACCCACTTTTACCACTTGATTGGAAATAATATCGACCACACCGGAGCGTTCAAAGCCCCGGCTAAGTACTAGCACGGCGGCCACTGTAATAACCGCCGGATGGCCGAAACCCATAAAGGCATTCTCGGCAGGCACTAGCCCGAGCATGACCGATCCCAGCAACGCCGCCAACGCGACTAGATCGTAGCGAAAGCGCCCCCATATGAACGCAACCAGCGTCAGGCCAAGCACGATAAAGACCAACGTACTTGGCGAAAGCGCCAACCACTCAAGCCCTAGCGCTTCAAGATTAAGACTCTCAACTCCTGAGCCCTCAGCACCTGAGCTCTCAACACTCATGTCCTCAGCCGACATCCTTTTCCTACTCCCTTGCCACCGTTTGATAGCGGCAGCATACGATTGATGCACTCCACGCCACAGGCATGGCTATTCCCCACGCACATTAGACGTTTACTATACACAGATATAGTCCCTGCATACGCACCGCCCGTTGAATAGCCGACCGTGGCATTCGGCCCTGAGCAGCTTGCCAATAACGTGGCAAGCGATGAGAGCCGAATGCGTCAGCTGAGTGTGTATGTAGGTGCGTATGTAGGGTATTTATGTAGGTAGGAATTAGGGCAAGAGAATAGTCGAGCCGGTAGTTTTACGGCTCTGTAGGGCGTCCTGGGCCTTACCCGCTTCTGCCAGCGGATAGCGGTTGGCGATGTCAATCTTGACCTTTCCGCTCTCGAGCATGGCGAAGAACTCCTGGCACATCATCTCCAGACGCTCGCGCGTGTCGGCGTAACCGTTAAGGCTGGGGCGGGTCACGTAAAGCGCGCCCTTCTGGTTGAGGATGCCGATATTAACACCATCCACCGGGCCAGAAGCGTTGCCGAAGCTCACCATCAAGCCGCGCGTCTTCAGGCAATCCAGCGACATCTCCCAGGTATCCTTGCCTACCGAGTCATACACCACATCGCACATCTCGCCGTTAGTCAGCTCGCGCACCCGCTCGACCACGTTCTCTTCGCTGTAATTGATCGTCGCCCAGGCACCATTGGCCATAGCCAGATCCGCTTTTTCCTGGGAACTGACAGTACCAATTAGCTTGACGCCTAATGACTTCGCCCACTGGCAGGCAATCGACCCTACCCCACCGGCAGCCGCATGGAACAGAATGGTTTCGCCGCCTTTCAGCTCATAGGTCTGGCGCAGCAGGTATTGCACGGTCAGGCCCTTGAGCATACTGGCCGCTGCCGTCTCGAAATCGACAAAATCGGGGAGCTTAACCACTTTCGCCGCAAGCAACGTATGCAGTTCTGCATAAGCGCCCAAAGGCCCTTGGGCATAAGCGACGCGATCACCGACGCTTAAGTGCGTCACGCCAGCGCCGACAGCATCGACTACACCAGCGCCTTCGGTGCCAAGGCCAGAAGGCATCGCGGGGGCAGGATAAAGCCCGGTACGAAAATAGATATCAATAAAATTGAGGCCAACGGCTTTATTGGCAATACGCACTTCGCCCTGGCCGGGTTCAGCGGGGGTCACGTCGACCAGTTCAAGCACCTCGGAACCGCCGGTCTGGGCAAATTGGATACGCTTAGACATTAGGGTTTCCTTTCATTGTTGGGTTTGTACAAGATAGTCAAGACAACAGGTGCCGCTATACAAGCGCGTCGCGTGCTATAAATCAAGCTAGTACGCTATCACCGGTTGCGGCTGAACACTGGCGCGATGAAATCCTGTTGTCATGCACTCATGTTAGAATCAATACTCCTTTATCGTCCAAGACTTAGAGCGCTGTCATGACGCATCCCGCTATTCAAGTTCCCTCGCTGATTGCCCACCGCGGCTACTCTGCCGCTGCTCCCGAAAACACCTTGACCGCAGTGCGCGCCGCCCATCAGGCGGGCGCCACCTGGGTAGAGCTGGATCTGCAATTGCTCGGTGATGGCACCCCGGTCATCTGGCACGACGCCGACGTGTCACGCTGCTCAAATGGCCGCGGTAGCCTGGCCTCAATGAGCTGGGCAACAGCGCAAACGCTGGATGCGGGCAGCTGGTTTGGTGATCGCTTTGCAGGTGAAAAAATGCCCAGCTTGGGAGAGATGCTGGCGCTGCTTAACGAGCTGGAAATGGGCGTCAACATGGAGATCAAGGTTAACAAAGGGCGCGATCCCATCGCGCTGGTTGAGCGCGCCCTACCTGAGATGCTGGATACCCTGCCTTCCGAACGGCTGATCATCTCCTCCTTCAATACCGAGGCCCTGACCCACTGCCGCCAGTTAGCGGGCAAGGAGCGTCTGGCGCTGGGCGTGCTGTACAATGGCGTACCCAAAACTTGGCGAGCACAGTGCGAAGCCATTGAAGCTTTTAGTGTGCATCCGTCCTGGTCACGCCTGAAGCGCGCCCAGGTTGAGGCCATGCAAAAGGACGGCTATCAGGTCCTGTGCTATACCGCCAATGACCCCAGTGCCTTCCATAGCCGCTGGGCGTGGGGTGTCGCCGGTGTGATTACCGACGAACCCGCCGTGTTCAAGCGCTTTCTAGATAGCCATTGATCCATTCAGATACTTGAATACGTTCAAACAATGACAAGGAGTCCGTTGTGAAATACCTGGGAGCCCACGTGAGCGCAGCTGGCGGCGCAGACCAAGCCGTTCACCGGGCGGTAGAGATCGGTGCCGATGCCTTTGCGCTGTTCACCAAAAACCAGCGCCAATGGAAAGGCAAGCCGCTCACCGATGACGCGATTCAAGCCTTTCGTGACGCCTGTGCTAAACACGATTTTTCACCTGGGCAAATTTTACCCCACGACAGCTACCTGATTAATCTGGGTCACCCGGAGCAGGAAGGCTTAGCCAAATCACGGGAGGCCTTTTTAGATGAAATGCAGCGCTGCGAGCAGCTCGGCCTCACGCTGCTCAACTTCCACCCAGGCAGCCATCTAAACAAGATCAGCGAAAGCGACTGTTTAAAGCGTATTGCCGAGTCCGTTAATGAGGCGCTTACACATACCCAAGGTGTCACGGCAGTGATTGAAAACACCGCTGGGCAAGGCACCAACCTGGGCTGGCGCTTCGAGCATCTGACCGAGATCATTGACCATGTAGACGATAAAACCCGGGTAGGCGTATGTATTGATACCTGCCATGCATTTGCCGCTGGCTATGACCTGCGCAGTGCAGAAGCCACACAGGCAACGCTCGATGAGCTGGGTAAAGTGGTGGGGTTCAACTACCTGCGAGGCATGCATTTGAACGATGCCAAAAGCGGATTCGCCAGCCGTGTGGACCGCCATCATAGCCTGGGCAAAGGCAATATCGGGCTACCCGCCTTTACCACCATCATGCAGGATGCCCGGATTGACGGTATCCCCTTGATACTGGAAACCATCGAGCCAGCTATATGGGCCGAGGAGATCAGTTGGCTGCGCGCCCAGGCGCCCGAAGAAGCCACGCCGAGCCATTAAACTCTGCACGGCTGCGGCTTCTGCATGGCGCGGCTTTTGCACCCCAGGCAATGCTTGCCTACCCTTAGACTCCTTTCCCAAGCCCAGCCGACGTAAGGAGTATGCAATGAGCGGTACCGATCTTGGCAGCCTGGATGCCCAAACCTTAGCTCACTTGTTCGAAAGCCGTGAGGCTTCACCCCTCGAGGCGACCCGAGCCGCCCTTGAGCGGATTGAGCGCTTCAATCCGGACGTGAACGCTTATGTTCACGTGGATACCGAAGGCGCCGAATCAGCGGCAAAAGCCTCGGCAAGGCGCTGGGGGCAAGGTAAACCGCTCAGCCCCATCGATGGGGTGCCGGTATCGCTGAAAGACCTGACTCAAGTGGCAGGCATGCCATGTCGGGAAGGGTCACTGACCTCCTCCGACGCGCCATGCGATACAGATGCGCCTCCGGCCCGCATGTTGCGCGAAGCAGGGGCGGTGATACTGGGCAAAACCAATACGCCCGAATTCGGCTGGAAAGCAGTCACCGACAACCGCGTCTTTGGCGCCACGACCAACCCCTGGAATACCCGTTTGACCCCTGGCGGCTCCTCCGGCGGAGCCGCTGCAGCCGCAGCTCTCAATATGGGCGTGCTTCACCAGGGCGGCGATTCAGGTGGCTCGATCCGTATTCCTGCGGCGTTTACGGGGGTATTTGGCTTCAAGCCCACCTACGGCTGGACACCTCAATGGCCGCCCGCAAAAGAGCCCAGCCTTTCACACCTGGGACCACTGACGCGCACCGTGCGCGACGCGGTCAGCATGCTAAATGTAATAGGCCGCTACGATTACCGTGACCCTTACGCCACGCGCGGCCAACCCGATTGCTGGGGGGTCGACCTGGAAAAAGGATTAACCGGCTTGCGAATTGGCTACTCCGCAGATCTTGGCTACGCCACGGTAGACCCGCAAATTGCTGAGCGCGTGCATGAAGCGGCGACTCGATTAGAAGCCTTGGGAGCTGAAATCGTCGAGGTAAACCCAGGCTTCTCATCGCCACTGGAGACCTTTCGTAAGCTGTGGTTCACCGCCTCGCTAGAGCAGTGGTCGCAAACGGGGCAACACCAGCGCACGCTCTTGGATCCCGGCATGGTAGCCAATGCCCGCGAAGCGGAGCCCTGGAAAGCCGTTGAGCTGTTTCGTGCCCTGGCCGACCGTGCAGCATTAACGCAGCATCTGGAACACTTCAATCAAGAGTACCATCTGCTGATGACGCCCTCAGTGGCGGTCAGTCCGTTTGAAATCAACCATGAAGTTCCCCCCGGCAGTGATATGCAGGACTGGGAAGAGTGGGCGCCGTTTAGCTACCCTTTTAACCTCAGCCAGCAACCCGCCGCATCAATACCCTGCGGATTTACCGATAACGGCTTGCCGGTGGGGTTTCAACTCGCTGGCGGTAAATTTGATGACATTCGCGTTCTGCGCGCCTGCCACGCTTACATGGAAGCACATCCACCGCGCTTTCCCAGTGCTCCCAATCCCGCCAGCATGCGTAACGCATAGTCAACATGAAAAAACCCAGCCAAGCGTAACGCCAGGCTGGGTTTTGCAATTAATGGATAGTCGTTACATCGTAGACAGCTTTTCTTCGTCCAGTACGCCCGACATGCGCACCATTGCGAGCGCTTCATCAAGGCTATCCATTTCTTCGATCATGACCAATTCGCTCTCCAGGCTCACCGGCTGGCCAGCCTTTTCAGACAGCAGTTTTTCCAGGGAGGCTACATCCATAGCGTCGTCTAACTGGTGAACATCCACTGAGGCGCTGTTGCGGCCGGGTAGGTAGATGGTGCCATTAGAGAAATCCACGGCGTAAGCAATTACCCCAGGAACGATAAAGAACAGTAACCCCACCCCATTGGCAATGGCGACCACCGGATCAATATCACCGCTCATTTGGCCTTTGCGCTCAGGATGAAAAAGTGTACCGCAACCACTCAGTGACACAATGGAGACGCCAACCACGGCGCCTGTCAACCAGCGACGAACGGCTTGATGCATGAAGGTTTCCTCAATCAAAAAAGTAACGGTAGTCGGTGTAACATGTTGTGATGAAGCCATTTCTAGCGGCTCATTGCTACCGACCAGCACGC
Organism: Vreelandella arctica; assembly: GCF_037070215.1. Taxonomy (NCBI): domain Bacteria; kingdom Pseudomonadati; phylum Pseudomonadota; class Gammaproteobacteria; order Oceanospirillales; family Halomonadaceae; genus Vreelandella; species Vreelandella arctica. Next base: position 27,769 of record NZ_JBANSN010000028.1, read on the forward strand.
CCTAAAACCTGCTTAGTCTAGCACACCCGACCAAAAGCACAGGGTTGAGATGATCATGCGGATTTTGCCGCTTTAAGCGCTAGGCCGTACAATGCCTACATTCAACGTAAACGGGGCCACTGCCCCGCTTCCAGGCACACTTTCTTCTAAACGCTATTTTTCTAAGCTCTAAGGAATGCTCACGCCCATGCGCGCCAGCCAATTATTGATTGCCACTCTGAAAGAGACCCCGGCCGACGCCGAAGTCATTAGCCACCAGCTAATGCTCCGCGCCGGGATGATTCGCCGTTTAACCTCAGGGCTCTATACATGGCTTCCGCTAGGCCTGCGCACACTGCGTAAAGTGGAAGCCATTGTGCGCGAAGAGATGAACCGCGCCGGTGCCCAGGAGGTTCTCATGCCGGCCGTGCAACCGGCTGAGCTGTGGCAGGAGTCCGGCCGTTGGGAGCAGTATGGCCCTGAGCTACTACGCCTGAAAGATCGCCACGACCGCGATTACTGCGTTGGCCCAACCCACGAAGAGGTCATTACCGACCTGGTGCGTAAAGAGATCGCCAGCTACAAGCAGTTACCAATCAATTTTTATCAGATCCAGACCAAGTTTCGCGACGAGATTCGTCCGCGTTTTGGCGTGATGCGCTCACGTGAGTTCATCATGAAGGACGCATACTCCTTTCACCTTGATGAAGCCTCGCTGAAGCAGACCTACCAGGATATGTACGATGCCTACACACGCATTTTCACGCGTTTAGGCCTCGACTTCCGCCCGGTGATCGCAGACAACGGCTCCATTGGCGGTACGGGCTCCCACGAATTCCACGTACTGGCGGGCTCCGGCGAAGATGACATCGTGTTCTCTAACGCCTCCGACTACGCGGCCAATATGGAAAAAGCCGAAGCTCTGCCTGCTCCTCTGGGCAGCGACATACAGCGCGAAGCACCTACCCAAGAGATGCATCTGGTAGATACACCTAACGCCAAAACCATCGCCGCCCTGGTTGAGCAGTTTGATCTGCCGATCGAGAAAACGGTCAAGACCCTGATTGTACGTGCAACTGAAGGTGGCCTGATTGCCCTATTGGTGCGCGGCGATCATGAGCTGAACGAGGTAAAAGCCGAGAACCTTCCCCAAGTGGCGGCGCCGCTGACCATGGGCAGCGAAGAGGAAATTCGCGCAGCAGCCGGCGCAGGCTTTGGCTCGCTTGGCCCGGTGAACCTTGATATGCCCATTATTGCCGACCGCAGCGTTGCCCTGATGAGCGACTTTGGCGCGGGTGCCAATATTGAAGGCAAACACTATTTCGGGATTAACTGGGAGCGTGATGTGGCCCTGCCCGAAGTAGCGGATCTTCGCAATGTGGTGGAAGGCGACCCCTCTCCAGATGGCCAGGGCACGCTCTCTATCAAGCGCGGTATCGAAGTTGGTCACGTTTTCCAGCTTGGCCAGAAGTACTCCCAGGCCATGAACGCCAACGTGCTGGGCGACAACGGCAAGACCAGCCACCCGTGGATGGGGTGCTACGGCATCGGCGTGACCCGCGTGGTCGCCGCCGCTATTGAGCAGAACCACGACGAATCGGGGATTATCTGGCCTAACGCTATCGCACCGTTTCAAGTGGCGCTGGTGCCGATGAATGCGCACAAGTCTCAGCGTGTACGTGAAGAGTCCGAGCGCCTTTACCAAGCGCTGAGCGCTGCGGGTCTCGACGTATTGCTGGATGACCGTGACACTCGCCCTGGCGTTAAATTTGCCGACCTGGAACTGATGGGCGTACCCCATCGCTTGGTGATTGGTGATCGCGGCCTGGATAATGGCGAGTTGGAATACAAAGGCCGCCGGGATAGCGAAGCAACCATGGTGCCCGCCGACAAGATCGTCGACTTCCTGCGTGAGAAGGCGCGCTAACCCCGCCAAGGCAGCCACCGCGTCTCGTGGATTGTTTAGCGCTACGCGGTGGCTAACCCTTAAGGTGGCGCTGGGCCTACTCCTGCTCAGCACCGCAGGGCCTGCAGCAGCACAGCCACTGCCGCCGACCCTGCGCCCTACCCTTGAAGCCGCCAATCAGTATCACCAAACGCCTCAGCAACAGTGGGCAGCGCGCCAGTGGCGAGCACGCATGGACGCGCCGCTGGCGCGTTTTATCAATGACGCCGCCCAGCGACGAAGCCTGCTTACGCGTATCTATCAAGAAGCCAGGCTGGCAGCCTTACCGCCAGAGCTGGTATTAGCCTTGATTCAGGTGGAAAGCGCCTTCAAAGCCGATGCAATCTCTTCGGCAGGTGCCGTCGGCTTGATGCAAATCATGCCCTTCTGGGTCAGCGAACTGGGGCTTCCGATAGACGATTTGACGCAGCCTTCGCGTAATCTGCGCTATGGCTGTACGATTTTGGCGCACTACTTAGCTATTGAAAATGGCGATTTTACCCGTGCGCTAGCGCGTTATAACGGCAGCTTAGGGAAAACCTGGTACCCGGAGCGAGTCATGCATGCTTGGCGAGATACGTGGCGCTAGCCTAGATCGCGTTAAGAGGCGCTTGCAACGGGCTCAATTAAGCCAACGGCTAAGAACTGCCCCAGCAACTCAGCCATGTCGCTACGTACTTGCTCAAGAGAGACCGGCATAAAAAATGCCACCAGCGTTTGGCTTAGCTCCTCGATGGTCAGTGCTTCATGCTGCAGTAATGCCCATGCCGCTCGGCTAGTTACGTTCATACGATGGATCTCGCCCCCCTCCTCCACGATCACGAATAGCTCATCGCCGAGAGGATACTCATGCGCCGTTGGACGCGCTCGCCACTGGCGCAGATCGTTTCGATCAAGCGCCGCAGCCTCAGGCATTGCCGCGGCCTGTGAAGGCGATGTGTAAGTAGCCGGCTGGGCGTGAAGCGCCTCTTTTAGTTCGCGCCCTACAAAAGCGGCCGCTTCGTATGCATCTGAATAGCGCAGCAGGAAACAGGGCATGCGCTGTACCAGAGGCCAGAATTTATCAATCAGTTCCTGGTCGGAAAGCGTGTCGGCAAAATTCTGCTTTAACAGTTGCCACAACCCTTCTCCATGTTGCAGCGACGTAAGCTGGGGACGAGCAACACTGTTATCCCGGTCAATCAATATAATGGCACCGACCGGGCACTGCTCTCCGTGGCGAGCCAGCAATGTTTCGTCCAACGCGACATAGCCATAGCGATCATCGCTCGGCCCTCGGTGCCGATGAATAAAGTCCTGTAACTCGTCCGCAATCGTGGTGGGAAGCGGTAAACGCAAACGTGGCGCGACACCCAGCGAAACCCCCTTTCCTTGAGGCGTCAGCGCCACGACATCATCCCCAAAAACACGGTATCCAGCGGCTGCAAACGCACACGTCAGCGTACTTTTACCGGCACGGTGAGACTCAGGAAAAATGACTAATTGACCGTCTATCTCAGCCGCACCGCAGTGCAATCCAATATAGGCTGGATGCTGGCGCAAATAGGCCCCAGACATATCTGCAATAACGCTGCACGCCGTGCTGACTGGCGTTTCCAGCCACATCCCCTTGGGCAATGCCGGTGCCTGCTGCCAAAACCCCTCTTCCTGCTGCCAAACACAAATATCTGGCTTGTTTGGCTGTAACGGACATGGGGTAAGCGGCCAGCCTGGCATGGCAGCTTGAAGAACCGGCAGCAGTGGCTGAGCATTCACCAGGCGAATACACGGCCCCAGACCGGTGAGCGCGTAATCAACAGCTTCGGCGTCAGACGTCATCATCGGTTTCACCAGCCGCGTGGGAGTAGGCGGCTGATACGCAGCTCAATCACACCATCACGTTCCCAACGAGGACGTTCGTCATATCGCTGGGGACGCGAATAACCGTTGCGAGAATAACCAGGCTGTGAATAGTCTGGCCGGTCGTAGCTTGGCCTGGAATAGTTCGGCCGGTCATAGTGAGGTCTGGAATAGTTCGGCCGTGAATAATGGGGTCTTGAATGGTCAGGCCGTGAAAAGCTGGGCTTTGAGTGGCGACGCCCCGAATGATGTTGATGTTGATGCTGATGGCGGCCCTTAGGGCGAGAGCGCCCGCGTTCATGTGCTTCAGCCTGCCCCGTTGAAAGCAGTGTAGGAGCCACGTAAAGCGCCGCTGCGCCAAGCCCTAGACTAGCCAAGACCTGTCGGCGTGAACGCCGCTGTTTTAGCATTGTGGTGACTTCATCCTGAGTGCTCATATCACTTCTCCGCAGTTATCGAACACCGTTTTCTCAGTATTCACTTTAACCACCGCTTCAACAGAGCGCCACTAATCGGGGCTGTTTTCCCTATTGTTTACTCTTTTTTGCAAGAGTTGGCTTACCGTTAAGCCGAAAGCATGACTTTCTTGCATAATCCTTTCACTATTAGCCTCAACGCAGCATCAGAAAAACACGCTGCCAATGACATATATTACCCCTCAACGTGAGATGCCGACTTCCAATGCCAATACAACGTCGCCTTTATGTTGGTTTTATCAGCACATTCACTGCTGCGCTCGTTGGGCTGGCGATAACTCTCTTTAGCACGACCGCTAACGCTGCACAGATCACCGTCAACAGCGACGAAGGCTTACCCCTTGAGGATGCCGTTGTGGAGGTCTACTACGACTCAGCATCTGCCAATCAGCCACAAGAACAGAATATCTATCAGCGCGATGCGACCTTTCATCCCAGGGTGCTAACCGTGCCCACCGGCAGTTATGTGGCATTTCCCAATCAGGACACTACACGCCACCACGTTTACTCTTTTTCACCGGCGAAAACGTTTGATTTGAATCTGTACCTACAGGAAACACCCCCACCCGTTCATTTTGATCAGGCAGGGGTCGTCGTATTGGGATGCAATATCCATGACCATATGCAGGCCTTTATAGTAGTCAGCGATGCGCCCTATGCGGCAATAACGAATGCCGACGGCACGCTGACCCTACCCGCTTTACCGCCAGGCCAGCATCGTGTACGTGTTTGGCATCCTCGCCTTGATGACAGCCAACAACGGTGGTGGGAAGGCACGATTACCGACACGGATCAGTTGGACGTCCGTTTAGAGCTCAACGCGTTGCCGCCGCCCGAGCCAATGCTGTCTCCTCTTCAGCAGCGGTTTAAAGATGCCAGTTAAGCACTTTCCAGTGTTTAAAATACGCTGATCCGCCATTTTCGAGGTTGCTATGCGCTTTCGAACACGCCTCATGCTAGTACTGCTAACGGTGGTGATTGTTTCGCAATTTGCCACCGGCGTGGCGTTTCTTCGCGCTACGCAAAATGACATCCTCGCCAAAGGGTCCCAGCGTTTAGAGGTAGGCGCCAACGTATTGCAGCAATTGCTGGATTCACGCGGCGAACAGTTAAGAGATAACGTCGCGATCCTGGCCGATGATTTCGGCTTCAAGAGCGCCGTTTCCACCCAGGATACCGAGACGCTCTACTCCGTGCTGGCCAATCACGGTGATCGCGCCAAAGCCGACATGGTGCTTTTAAGTAGCCTTGATGGCCATATTTTGGCAAGCAGCCATCATGTACAAAATAGCCCGATGCCTTTCCCGCAGCTCTTGGCGCGCGCGCGCCAGGAGGGCACCGCAGTTAGCGTCGTGATTGCCGAGGGTCAGCCGTATGAGTTCGCCCTGCTGCCTGTGCGTGCGCCGAATCTGATTGGTTGGGTGGGGATGGGCTTTTTAATCAACGAAGCAGTGACCGAGGAGATTAATGCGCTAACCGGGCTTGAAATAAGCGTGGTCAACTATCGCGATAACGGCGAGATAAGCTACCTCGCAAGCTCCCACCAAGAGCAATTAGCACGGCAGTTAATGAGCGGCAGCGGTGACGAACTCATGAAAGGGGAATATTCATCCACTAGCCAAATGACGCCCGATGCTGAGTATTTTTCCTATGCCAGCCCGCTCTATGCTGATGACACCAATCAAACCTACGCATTACTGCAACTTTCGCGCAACGAGCTACTGGGGGCTTACCGCTCACTGCAATGGCAGCTACTCGGTATTGTCGCGTTAATCCTGCTTTTTACCCTATTAGTGGCCATGTGGAGCGCGCGAAGCATGAGCAAACCGCTCATAGAGCTGGCCAATGCGGCGCGGCGTATCGGCCAGGGTGAGCGTATTACTCGCTTATCAATTGGCCAAGAGCGTAGTGAAACGGGCTTATTGGCATCAACACTGCTCTCTATGCAGGAAGATATTATTCAGCGGGAGGCCGTACTTCATCATCAATCCCGCCACGACTTACTCACCGATTTACCCAATCGCATTAGCGCTCAGGAAGATATTTGTCTCTCAATCCAACGGGGCGAGCCCTTCACGCTACTGCGCCTAGCGATCAATAATTTTCGCGATATTAATGACACCTTTGGCTACGCGCTTGGGGATCATCTATTGGCCACTCTGGCCAATCGTTTGCAACATTTGCCTGCGCCAGAGAACAAAGCGTATCGGCTAGATGGCGATGAACTGTTACTGCTCGTCAAACAACCCAGTAGCAGCATTGCATGGCGGACACAGCTGTTTGGCATTCTAAGCCAACCCATTGACCTGGATAAATCGCCCATCACCCCCTCGCTTTCAGCGGGTGAAACGAACTACCCCGAGCATGGCGACAGCCCTCAGCTATTATTGCGCCGTGCTGATATAGCGTTAGACATGGCACGCCGCCATCGGCATGCGCATCAATACTACCTGGAGGGGCAAGATGAACATCATTTGCGCCAGCTCACGCTCATTCGTGATCTGCAGGAAGCAGTGGGTAATGGGGAACTGTGGATGGCGTATCAACCCAAGGTGGATATTCATACGGGGTTAGTCCATCAATGTGAGGCGCTGATGCGCTGGCGTCATCCCTCACTGGGCTTTGTGCCGCCCGATGAATTTATTGGGCTGGCCGAACGCTCGGGCAATATCCGCATGCTTAGTCAATGGATGCTAACCCACGTTTGTGCGCAGATCCAAGCTTGGCAGCAGCGAGGCTATCACTTGTCAGTAGCCGTTAATCTCTCCGCCAGCGATGTTATGGATCCGCAGTTAGCGACACACCTAGCGGATCTCCTCAAGCGTTATCAGCTCACCCCCGACCAGTTGAGTTTAGAAGTAACCGAAAGTGCGGTAATGCAGGATGTGGATGCGGCCATGACCACCCTGCTAGAACTCACCCAACTAGGGTTGCGTATCGCCATTGATGATTACGGCACCGGTTACTCCTCACTGGCACAAATTAAGCGCCTGCCCGTGGATGAGCTGAAAATCGACAAATCGTTTGTGCTGGCACTCGACACCCAGCAGGACGACTTCACCATTGTTCGCTCGACTATCGAGATGGGCCACAGTTTAGGCCTGCGTTTGGTTGCAGAAGGGGTTGAGAATCGAGCCAGTGCTGAACTACTTAGCACGCTCGGCTGTGACTATCTCCAAGGCTATTGGATTGCCAAGTCGATGCCCGCTGAAGAGCTCACCGGCTGGTTGGATAATTTCGCCCCGCTGGTGCTTCCCCTCCCTGCCCTATCGCCCATGAGAATCTAAATAGAGAACCCCATGACGTTACGCTACACCGTGCCAATGCATTTAGCTTCGCTCAGCACCTTATCGAAGGCCTTACTTTGTCGTTTCTTTGTTGCCTGCTTCATCTTTAGTCTGGCGATAGCCGTCATGCCTAGCCATGCTGGCAGCCGTATTTTAGGTACCGGCGGGGTGAGTGCCATTGAAGGCGCAGCGGGGGGAGGTTTATCCCCCTGGGCGGTACTTGCCAGCACAGCAAGCGAGCACGAAGTAGGCGTTACCGCCGCCGCTACCCGCGCCTGGGTGGATGATTACCGGCTGACGGTAACCGGCGCCAGTCTGAATATTTACGATCGAGCTGAAGTCTCTGTCGCGCGTCAAACGCTTGATTTAGACACGCTGGGCGGCGAACTGGGCCAAGATATTTACGGCGCTAAAGTACGTTTACTGGGCGATGTGCTTTATCACCCCTGGGGTATTTGGAGCGTTGGGTTACAGCACAAACGGCTCGTGGACGGCACCACCCCCACCGCCCTGGGTGCCGACGAAACGCACGGTACCGATATTTATCTCAGCGCCAGCAAACTGCTGTTTAGTGCAGTTGCGGGCCGCAACGTGCTGCTCAACGCAACACTGCGCAATACCGATGCCAACCAGGGAGGCCTACTCGGTTTTGGTGGCAACCAAGATGGCCGCTCGTGGCTAGCCGAGGGTAGCGTGGGGCTGTTTGTCACTCCCCGCTGGATTATTGGCGCTGAGTATCGTCAGAAACCCGATAACCTAAGCGAGGCGAGAGAGGATGACTGGCAAAGTCTTTACAGTGCCTACTTCTTCAATAAGCATCTATCGCTCACAGGTGCTTGGCTGGATTTAGGCGACATTGCTGGCCTGCCTTCCCAGCGCGGCGGGTACCTTTCACTCCAGGCCGCTTTTTAAGTTCACTGCTTTAATTTTACTGCTTTAAGTTCACTGCGAGAGCTCATCCAAAAGGACATAACAATGCGCCGCTATTTAATGGCTTTGATGTTGACGACCATCGCCCTCTCTCTGGCCAGCTGTGCACACAATCGCAACCAAGCGACGCTCTACGAGCGCCTGGGAGGGCAGCCTACGATCGACGCAGTGGTTGAAAACCTCTTATACCGGATTGCGGATGATGCCGAGGTGGTGGTGTTTTTTGCAAACACGAATATCGATTTATTTGCTGAATCGCTGGCTAGTCAGCTATGCGATATCAGCGACGGCCCCTGCCGCTACGAAGGCCCGCCGATGGATCGTGCCCACCAGCATATGGGAGTGACGAACGTACATTTTAATCGTGTAGTGGAGCACCTCGACGCGGCGATGGAGGAGGAAGATGTTACTCTTGGCGCACGCAATGAACTGCTGGGGAGGCTCGCGCCCCTGTATGCAGAAATTATGCGTCTTCAGTAACCTGCCAACCATCACGTCCTGCTGCTTTCACCCGGTAGAGCGCTTTATCGGCGGCTTCGTAGGCGTAGGCAAACGTTGCTTCGTCGGCCATAAAACGGCTCCCACCGACACTGAAGGTAACGCCTTTTTTATCTGGATGGGCGGGGTGCGCAAAGTCAGCTGCGCGAATCCCTTCAATTAACTGACAGCAGTAGCTCTTTAGCGTTTCAGTATCGGGGCAGCGAAGGAGTGCCGCAAACTCATCGCCTCCCAAGCGGTAGAGCTGCGCTTCATCATTAAGCGTTTCACCAATCAAGGTGGCCAGCTGGCGCAGCAGGGTATCGCCTTGCGGGTGCCCGTAGGCATCGTTGTACTGTTTAAAAAAGTCGATATCGATCAGAATCAGCCCCAGCGACTGATGCTGCTTTGCCAACACATCTTGATGCAAAGCGCTGCGATTGCCGATTCCAGTAAGTGGGTCACGCATCGCGCGCTGCATCCACTCGAAAGTCTCTTGCGTTGCATGATCGGTGCGCCGTAACTGGCGCTCATGAAGCCACCAAAACACCAGCCCCATCACGAAGATCAATAGGCTGGAATACGTCAGTACTTGGTTATGTTGGCGAGTGCTTACGGAGAAATCATTGATCGCCGCACCACGCTGGTCTAACTGATCCATCTCAATGTGGGTAAGGCACTGTATTGGCCCAAACAACTCGCCTACCGCGCCGACTCGATCAATTTCGGCCACCTCTAACCGTGCTAATACACGGTTTAAAATTCTCAGGCTTGGCTCCGTGCACTCATACTGATGCCGATAAACATGCATATCGGATAAGCCGTAAGAGAGCTCAATGTCGGTGATAGCCGCAGCGAAAGCTTCCTGCTCAGGCTGGTCGGCTAGCAGCTCGGATTGGGCATTTTGTAAGTAAACCCGCGAACGGGTGGCCAGTTGCTGACCGGTCAAATTGCCCGTCTGGCTAAAATAGGCCTGTATTTCTGGGTAAACCCAGCGCGACTCATAAACAATCAGCACCATCAGCGCCAAAAAGCTCATCACGCTCAGCGACAGCCATGTGACATAGCGAGGCTGGCGAGCTAAAGGGCGTGGTTGAATGGATGGCGCCACCGCAGGCTTGGCTTTGGATATCACCACTTCGCCTCTATGCTACGAATCATCCAGATCCAGTCATTGAAATCCCGCAGGTTCGCGACATCGCGGCCACTATAGTCTCGCTCTACCAGCCGCACGGGACCTCGTGTACGAATGGTTAACGGGGCACCATCTTCTGAGGTAATTAAATACCAGGTGGGGTCGTCCCACCCTTCAAGGGTCACTTCGTAGTCATCCCAGGCGGTGAAGTGCAGCGCTGGCGGTACTTCACCAAACTGATCAATCAAAAAATCTTGAAACGCTACGCCCTGCATTTCTACATCGCGCCCCTGGTAAGGGTCGTAAAGTGTAAAAGTGGTATCAGATATAGCGTGTAAATCACTTAAAGCGATCTTCTGGGTGACATCGCCATTGATAATATCCAATGCTTGTGCAAAGGCAGACGCGGGCAATAAGGTGCTAGTGCTAATTAACACGCACGCTAATAGACCACGTGCACGAACCCATGGGCTGCGTTGTAAGACAACTGCGTTCATGGCAAAGCTTCCTGATGTGTTAATCCTTTCAACGAACTTTACCAGAGCCCGCCTAGCTTTGCTTTTCAACGCAGGCCATATAATTTCAACTCACGATGAATATGAAATATGGAATATGGAATATGAAACATAAAAAAGCCAGCCCACTGTGGGCTGGCAACAAGAGGCTCACTACGCTAGTAAACCCCCTCCCCTGACAACGTTGACGCAAGGCAGGTCGGCTATTTTTTGCGCTCATCCTTACGCAGATGATCGCGAATCACGAAGCCGACCCAACCCACCATAAAAGCGATAACCAAAGCGACGGTGACCAAACCGAAAACAACTGTGTCATCCCAATACATGGTGAATCCTCCCGCCGTGATGTATGCGTTCATACTAGTCACTCATCGGTGGGAGAATGCTGACCTAGGTCAAGTTGCGAGTGGCGGGAGTAAGCGGTTGAACAGGAAATTGATACTAGTCAATTTTTGGGCGTTCATAGCAGCGCAACCACGCTATAGAACTTTACGGTCTTCAACTTTGCTGTGCTCAGTGCCCGGCGGTAACGGGTGACCTTTGGCAAGCTCTGCGCGGGTGGCGTCGCGTACGTCCAGAATCGTTACCTGATAGTTAAGCGTGCGCCCGGCAAGCGGGTGGTTGGTATCCACAGTGACACGGTCGCCCTCCACTTCCAGCACGGTGACGATTTGCGGGCCGGCTTCGCCTTCGGTTTGAAAACGGCTGCCGGGGGTCAATTCCGCATTGCCAAAGGAGGCAAGGCTGACCTCCTGGATCAACGCCTCGTTTCGCACTCCGTAGGCATCGGCAGGCATCAGTTGAACGCTTAGCACGGCGCCCACCGCTTGGCCCGCTAGGGCACTTTCAAGCCCCGGCACAATATTGTCGTGGCCGTGAAGATACTCCAGCGGCTTATTGCGCGCCTGGGAGTCATCCAATACCTGCTTGCTGCCATCGTTGAGCACGTCGCTAAGAACATAGTGCAAGGTAACTACCTGATGCGCCGTAATCGACATGGAAAACTCCTCTCCGGTAAGCTGTCGGCTTTGTAATCGAACACTGCGTCAGTTTATCACTTGGTCATTGCTAACGTCTTTCCAGGAGTAGCGCTTAATGTTAAGCCCCACCCCCCAGCGCAGTTGGCTTGCTGCGCTGGCGATTTATTGTCGTGCGCCCGTTATCACCATGCTGTTTCTGGGGTTTTCCGCAGGCCTACCCTTTCTGTTGGTGTTCTCGACGCTCTCCGCCTGGCTACGCAGCGATGGCGTGGAAGTTGCGGCGATCGGCTTTTTTGCCTGGATCGGCATGCTCTACTCGATCAAGTTTTTCTGGGCACCGGTGGTTGACCGGCTGGCACTGCCGCTACTGACTCGCGCCTTCGGCCAGCGCCGCGGCTGGATGCTGTTAGCACAAAGCATGATTGCCGCCGGACTGGTGGGACTCGCCGGTTTGAGCCCGGTCGGCAATCTCGGCTGGGTGGCCGTCTTTGCGCTGCTGGTTGCCTTTGGCTCAGCAACGCAAGATATTGCCATCGACGCCTACCGAATCGAATCCGCGGATGACAACGTCCAGGCAGCCATGGCCTCGACGTATATTATTGGCTATCGCGGGGGCCTGCTTGCTGCTGGCGCTGGGGCGCTGTATATCGCGGCGTCTACGTCTTGGGATGTTGCCTATCTCAGCATGGCGGCACTGATGAGCATTGGCGTGCTGACCGTATTGCTGCGCCCGGAACCCAAACGCGCATCACTTTCCATTCAGCTTATTCACGAACCCAAGGTACGTGCATTCATTCGCGCCAGCCGCGGCAAACCCAAATTTTTACGCCGTATGGGCGCCTGGAGCATTGGCGCGTTAGTCTGCCCCTTTACCGACTTTTTTAGCCGCTATGGGGTAAAAGCGCTATGGATTTTGGTGTTTATTGCAGTGTTTAGAATCAGCGATTTGGCCATGGCCTCTATGGCCAATCCGCTCTATATCGATTTGGGCTTTTCGCTAGCGGAAATTGCTAACGTGACCAATATATTTGGTATCGCGATGAGCATTACTGGCGGGATTTTAGGCGGACTGCTGGTGGTGCGTTACGGCATCGGCCCGCTGCTTATCTTCGGGGCGGGGTTGGTCATGGTGACCAACCTGCTGTTTGCGGCGCTTGCGGTGGTGGGTAATCAACTACCTATGTTGGTCGTCACGATTATCGGCGACAACCTCGCCAACGGGTTGGCCAGTGCGGTGTTTATCGCCTTTCTTTCCAGCCTCACTTCACGCGCTTATACCGCGACGCAGTATGCGCTTTTCTCATCGCTTATGACGCTACCGGGGAAATTCTTGAGCGGTTTTGGCGGGCTCGTGGTTACTGCCGAGGGCTACCCGAGCTTCTTTGTCATCGCCACTCTACTCGGCGTGCCCGCCATTGTGCTTGCCATCTGGATCAACCGCGACAAGCAGTTAGTGCCTACCCCCAAGCCTGCTTAAACAGGCTTGAAGGCCAGGCTTGAAGGATTAGACGAGTGAATATTTGGGCTAGCGGTGTGATTCAAGCCAATCCAGGGCGCCCGGCGTCGTGCGCCACTGGTCGCGCATCAGCGTGCGGTACTGCCATGCTTCGGCCCGGGAGCCGGGGTCAACCTGGCCATCTGGGTGGGGCATGGAAGGCCGCGGGTTCTCGGCGCAAATCAGCTCTAGCGCATAGCGATTATGACCAAGCACATCACTAAGCGCCGTTTCAGCGGCTTCGCGCTGCTCTAAGCGATAGAGCGCCAAGGTCTTGCCCATCAGCAGCCCAAGTACCAGCGAGCCGTCGTCGTCATTATCTTCGGCCAGCGCCAGCGCTTCTTCGTTACGGTCGTCGCGCAGCAGTTGATCTAACACCAACTCACGCAGCCCCAAGCTATCTTCCTGGTCGATCAGCAATAGCTCTTCGGCCAGCTCGCGAGAGTGCTGGCGCGCGCCACGCTCCATACCGACCACCAGCGCCAGGCCGGTGCGCAGTAGCATGGCATTGTCAGCATCATCCCAACACAGGTTGCCGTCACCCTCGGCGCGGGCCTGTTCCATCCAGCGTGAAAGACGCAGTGCCAACGGCTCCAGCAGGCTAGGTGCCATCCACGGCAGGCTGCCAAAACGGCTGGTGAGTGCCAACGTTAAATCTTGCACCACCTGCGGGGCATCCAGCCATTCTGGATGTGCGCACAGCGCCGACATCCATTCAACCGCATTGCCCCAGGGGTCATCGCGGAAACCCAGCGCCACATCCTCATCCACCAGCACCTGAAACTGCTCATGCCAGGCGGCAAATAGCGTCGCTTCGCGGGCGCTGGTGTTATACAGCAACCGACCACTTTCAGAGTCAGCCTGAATATCGATTTTCGGCGCAGTAGGCAACGCTGCCAGCAACGCCTGAAGCGACACCAGCGGTGTGGCCAAGTCTTCTTCTGCACTGAGCAGTTGGTCGGCAAGCGTAGCCCCGGGGTTTTCCGCAAGAGCAGCCAGGAAATCCAGTTGGTCTTCGTCCAGTTCGCCCTGACGAACTAGGCGGCGATACCAGAAGTTGGCACGCTCCTTGGCTTCCTGCTCGTGGCCTTCATGTAGCAGCAGCATGGCTTCGATGTAAGCCAAGGTAGGCGAATCGGGCAGCGCCTGTTGGGCTTTTACAAAGGCACCCCGGGCGCTGTCTAAATCATCATTATCCAGGTGCATAAGACACAAGCGTTCGAGAGCGACGCCGCGCAGGAACAGCGGGCCACGCTCCATGACATCGTCGAGCAGATCGGCACGCTTGCGGGTAAAACCACGCTCTTGATAAATATCCAGCAGGATTTCAAACGCGGGTTCAGCCTGCTCGGGCAGCCGTGACCAGTCGCTGCCGTCAAACAGTGACTCTAGAATCTGCATGGCGCGACCGGTCTGGCCGCTTTCAGCCGCAATAAGGCCCGCTTCCAGCAGCGCTTGCGCCGGTGCCTGCTGGCTATCCAGCGCCGCTTTCAGGGTAGCGCCCTTCCACTCACGCAGCGAGAGCATCCACATCATCTGATCGGGGATGTCGGTGGGAAACTCGACTTTGTAGCAGCACTGCTTGAATTTGCGTCCGGAGTCGCACCAGCACGGCTCGTTGCGCCCCGGCGTGGCAAGTGGCTCGCAGGCAAAATTAAGCCGCTCCAGCGGCGTTTGCGACCACAGCACCGGCGCCAATGCCTGAGCCATGGCCACATCGCCTTCAAATGAGTCCGCCCCTTTGGCGCGTACCCAGGTCATGAAGTCCGGATAGTGTTCTTGTTGCCTGATTGCCGAGAGTGCCCCGGAGGCAAATCCCAGCAGCTGATCGACCCATACCGCCAGCATTGCCGTCTCCACTGTGTTTTACGATGACCCGTAATCGATGTCTAAAATGAAAGCGGCATAGTTTATCACGAAGGCCGTCGCCCCCGCAGCGGCAATCGGTTTATCGTTAATGGGCCCGTTGTAACAATGGGGTCGTACGCTCATTCATATCCAACCGAGCGCCTAAACGCACAAGATTCCAGTAGTGACCATTGAGCGCGCGTGAAAGCAGCAGTGTATCTGCAGGTGGCTGCAGGCGGTCCATGGCCGCCCAGACCTTTGGCGTGAGCTCGCGTAAACGACGGTGAACACGCACGTCGCTGAAATCCTGTTCACCCGGCGCGAACAGCGGCGCGATACACTCCGCCGATTCGCGATAGAGCGCTAACGGCGCGCCCTGCCCCTGGCGACCCCCCATCTGCATCAGCGCCTCATCCATGCCCATGGGGTCATGCTTTAGCGTAGCATCAAGCAGTTGCATCATTGCTTTGATGCGCGTCTCCGGCACGGCGATCACCGCGCCTAAATCGTAAATCACCAGTCGCCCTTGGGCATCGGCAGCGAAGTTACCCGCATGGGGGTCAGCGTGCAGTTCGCCGTAGGTAAATAGCTCCTGGGTAATCCAATCGGCTAATGTTTGGGCAATGCCCTGGCGCGTCGCATCATCGGCGTCCGCCAGCTCTCGCAATGGCGTCCCGTCGACAAAGCGCATTGCCAACACATGTTGGCCGGAGAGCGCTGGCAAAGGCTCGGGAATCACCAGTCGGGGATCGTCTTGATAGCGTTCACGGTAGCGGGCCAACGCGGCAGCTTCGGCGTAATAATCCAACTCCCCACGCAGGCTTTCAGCGAGCTCATCAAACAGCGCATCCAGCCGCGCCTGAGGCACTTTAAACCAGCGGCCTAACCGCTTAATGCGCCGCACCTGAATCAAATCGCTCTCCAGCACCTCGGCAAGGCCAGGGTACTGCACCTTGAGCACAATCGTTTCGCCTTCGTGGGTAGTCGCCCGATGCACCTGCCCCATGGAAGCGCTGGCAAAGGGTCGCTCCTCGATCTCACTGAAATAGTGGTCGATGTCACCGTACTGCAGTACCAACGCTTCACGGATACGCGGCCACGGCATGGGTTCGGCCTGGCGCTGCAGGCGAGCTAGCTCCTCCGCAAGATCCGGGGGCAGCAGGTCATCCCATTGAGACATGATTTGCGCAAGCTTCATGGCCGGCCCTTTCAATTCGGAAAGCCCTTCGAACAACGCTTCTCCCAGGGCGCGCCAATCCGCCTGACCGCCCAAGCGGGTTTTCAGCAACGCCCCACCAGTACGTGCGCCCAAGCCCATCAAGCGCCGTGTTCTACCTTGTTCACGCATTGGTCATGCCCTCACGTCACTGTCTCTATAGCTAACGACAGTGCCAGCAAATAAAATTATCTATACACAATTTATACAAGTTAACAGCATTGACCACTTCTCGCATCACACTACGTATCTCAACCACACAAACCAATCCCGGTCACTAACGATGAAGGCGTCTGCTACCATAGGCGCCATCAAAGGATACGATAAAGGCTTCGCTGCTATGCGCCTGATAATTGCCGAAAAACCCAGCCTCGCCCAAGCCATTGCTGAGGCATTACCGGGCACTAGCCGACGCCAGGATGGCGCAGTGGTGTGTGGTGACACCACCGTCACTTGGTGCCTGGGGCATTTATTAGAGCAAGCGCCGCCGGAGGCCTACGATCCCGCCGATAAACAGTGGCGTTTAGATCGTCTCCCGATTGTGCCGCACCAGTGGAAATTGATGCCTCGTTCAAAAGCACGCGGCCAACTGGCGGTGATTCGCAAACTGATCAAACAGGCCACCGATGTCGTGCACGCTGGCGACCCGGACCGAGAGGGCCAGCTATTGGTGCAGGAAGTGATCGAGTACATGAAGTATCGCGGCCCGGTACAACGCCTGCTGATTAGCGACCTGAACAAGCCTGCCGTCAGCCGAGCGCTTGCCAAGCTACGCTCCAACGTTGAGTACCAGCCGCTCTTTCTAGCAGCCCAGGCGCGTTCCCGTGCCGACTGGCTGTATGGCATCAATCTAACCCGTGCCTGGACACTCACCGGCCGCCAAGCGGGGCACGACGGCGTGCTTTCCGTAGGCCGTGTGCAAACCCCGGTGCTGGGGCTGATCGTGCGCCGCGACAACGCCATCCGCGACTTTGTACCCCACCCGTTCTATCCACTATGGGTGGATCTCAACGTCGCCCAGGGTCAACTGCGCGCCTGGTGGGCCCCCAAAGAGCATGAGCCTCTCGATGATCAAGGGCGCTTGGTTGATCGCACGCCCGCGGATGCCCGAGCAGCACAGTTACCCGGCGCATCAGGGCAACTGACCAAACTCGACCAGCAGGAGAAACGCCAGTCACCGCCGCTGCCCTATTCACTCTCTGCCCTTCAGGTAGACGCCGCCCGCCGCCATGGACTTTCCGCGCAGATGGTGTTGGATATTTGTCAGCGACTTTATGAGCGCCATAAACTGATTACCTACCCCCGCTCCGATTGCCGCTACCTGCCGGAAGAGCATCTTCAGCTTGCCCAACGCAGCCTGACCAGCGCCTGCCAAAACGATCAAGCACTACAGCAGTGGCTTAATGGGGCGGACTTCACATTGCGCTCCAAAGCGTGGAACGATAAGCAGGTGGGCGCGCACCATGCGATCGCACCCACCGGCAAACTGGCAGATTTCAGTCAGCTTTCCGACACCGAAGGCCATGTTTTTAGATTGATCGTGCGCAACGTGATGGCACAGTTCTATCGCCCGCTGCGCACTTTTGAAGTCAAAGCGGAGTTTACGCTACTGAATGAAGCCTTCCGTGCCCGCGGCCAAAGCATTCTCGACCTCGGCTGGAAACCGCTCTTCACCACCCGCGATGAAACCCCACCGCTGCCCCCTCTCACCCAAGGGGAGCCCAGCCAAGCGCTAGGTGCAGGGGTTGAAGAGAAGGAAACCCGCCCGCCAGAACCGTTCACCGATGCCAGCCTGATCAAGGCCATGATGAACATTGGCCGTTACGTGGATGATCCGGACGTACGCCGCACACTCCGCGACACCGACGGCCTAGGTACAGAAGCCACCCGGGCGGGCATTATCGAAACCCTGGTACAGCGCGGCTACTTAGCTCGCCAGCAAAAAGCCCTGCGCGCCACCAAGCTTGGCACTGCCTTGATCACCGCCCTGCCCAGCGCCGTGAGCACGCCTGAACGAACCGCCCTTTGGGAACAGCGCCTACGGGCGATTTCCGAACAACAGGACGACCCTGGCGCGTTTCAGCAAGCGCTGCTGGATGATCTACGCGGCCTGCTCACCCACAGCGACGCGGCCAAGTTAAGGCAGAGCCTGCAGACCGCCCAGGGGGAAACCAGCACGCCAGCGAAGCGCACGGGTAAGACAAGCAAGCGTTATACCAAAAAGAGAAGTACCGTCAGTAGAAAGAAGACGAGTTAACAACATTGGGTGAAATGATCCGCTGTTCAATCGTTATGCACTCGATAGGCAGAAAGGTGGCCCGGATAGATAACCCACTCAAGATAACGGTATAAACTGGATTCAAATATAAGTTTACTGTTTTGATTTAACTCCCGGTACCGCCATCACCCACTCCCGGATAGCCAGAAGGGTCGGATCGTTGCGGCGGCTTTCTGGGTAGACCAGGAAAAAGGCGCGGTCATTTAGTTCGGGGCCAAAGGGTTGCACCAGACGGCCTTCGGCCAGCTCATCCTCAATCAGTTGTCGGCTCATCAGCATCACACCCTGACCACCAACAGCCGCCGAGATAGCGTGGCTTTCATCAGAAAAAGCCAATCCTGCGTCGATACTCAATCCCGGTATCTGCGCTACTTTTTGATAGCCAACCCAATCCATTGGCGAAATCAATATGCCCTGAGGACGAAAGTGAATCAGCGGATACTTCGTGAAATCGCCTGCAACGTGCTTCACAAGTTGCGGGCTGCAGGTTGGAATCAACGTGGTATCAAACAGTTTTTCAGCCACTAACCCAGGCCAGCGTCCATCGCCATGGCGAATGGCGAGATCGGCAGTAACGCCATCCAGCGCAACAGGCTCATGGGAGGCATGAATGCGCAGGTCAATGTCGGGATGGGCGTCACGCAGCAGGCAAACCCAAGGCAGTAGCCAGCGCACTGCCACGACTGGGGTGGTCGTAAGGGTAATGCCACGGCGTTCCGGCATGGCACTCAGGCGCTCGATGGTATGACTAATATTGTCGAACGAAGCTTCCAACACCTGCTGCAGCTCCCGCCCGCGCGGAGTAAGTTCAAGTTGCCTGGGCTTGCGAATAAACAGCGCAATGCCCAGCGCCTCCTCAAGCCCACGAATTTGATGGCTAATGGCAGTAGGTGTCACCGAGAGCTCTAGCGCCGCCTGCTTGGCACTTTGATGGCGGGCAGCCGCTTCAAAGGCGCGAAGTGCTGACAGTGAGGGTAATCGTCGAGTGCTCATGAATGAGTTTTGCTCATCTATTACAGCAAGAAAAGATCGTTTGTTTGGGCCACTGATCAAGGCCTACGCTAAGTCTGTCGTTAATCATAGATGAGTTTAGCTCATAACTGGAGTTTCTCCATGTCTCATATCCTGCACATAGACGCTAGCGCACGCCCCGGAATTGCGGGAAAAGATGAGCACGGCTCCCACAGCCGCCACCTGTCTCAGCGATTCATAAACCACTGGCAATCCAGTCGTCCGAAAGACACCGTCACCTACCGGGATATCGGCCAACACCCACCCTCTTTTATCAACCATGACTGGATTGCGTCTGCGTTTACGCCTGAGGAACATCTAGAGCCTTGGATGAAAAATGCGCTGGCAGAAAGCGATCAGTTGGTAGATGAACTGATTGCCTCAGATATTCTCGTTATCGGTACCCCACTCTACAACTTCGGCATGCCAGCCGCTCTTAAAGCGTGGATCGATCTAGTAGTGCGCGCTGGCCGAACAGTGGATATTGACGAGAGCAACCCGACCGACCCTTACATTCCAAAACTGGATGACCGCCCAAGGCAAGCGATTGTTCTTACGGCTAGAGGTGGCGTCAATATGGCCCCCGGTGAAGAAATGGCCCATATGAACCATCTTGAACCACACTTGGCCACCGCGCTGGCGTTTATCGGTATCACTCGCGTTCACTACATCGCGATCGAAGGACAGGAAGCGGGTGGGGAGGTGTTGGATAAATCGATTGCTGAGGCTCTGCGCGATGTTGAAACTCTGGTTGCTGACTTACAGAAGGAAATGGTGGCTAATGCAATAGCCGAATCAGCCTAGTAATTGAATTCAACAGCCTCTTGTTTGGTGCGGAGATCGCTAGCCTAGGATATCCGCACCTACTCTCAAGAGTGCGCCAGTCTTTCCCCTATCACCACCTAAGGTTGCGACTAATCTCCTCTTTTTGGCAGCTCCACTTCTATGTTGAAAGGTGAATAAGCTTACCAAGTCTCATCCGCCCCCGGCGGCCCTACATCAATCTGCATATCGGGCGCAATATCCACCACGCCCTGTATATGCTTCAGCCGTTCCGCCGTGACATCGTCTGCGGAGCCGGTTATACAGCCGATCTCTTCGAGGATATCCTTGATGGTCAGTCCTTCCTCACTGAGGCGTGTAGCCATTTCATTTATCGGTTGATCGCTGGAAATAGTGATCACCCATAGCGCTACCGTTGGCATCTGGCATTATCTCCGAAGTGAGTGCACCGGGCGGCCTGAAAGAAGTGGCTGCCCAGCACGCCGCCTATCGTTAGGGCGCTTGCACCAATCCTGCTCCCACGCTGGATTCCGGTAATGGCAGTTCCTGCACCGAAGCTATCAGCTGCTGCCACAGTTTCCTTCCCCGCAATGTGTCATCAGACTGTGCCCAAAGGGCTGCGCAGCCTGCCACGTGTGGTGCCGCCATGCTGGTGCCACTGATCGACTTATGCCGAGTAGGCCGTGGCCATGAGGAGAAGATATCGCGCCCAGGCGCAGCAATCTCAATCTTGCCATGATTGGAAAAGCTGGAGGGCTTTAGGTTCGGATCGAGAGACGCGACTGACATCACGGTAGGCGAGTTGGCAGGTGCGCCGGTATTGGTCGCAGAATTCCCCGCCGCGGCGATAATGAGGCACCCATTACGCAGCGCCGCTTCACCCGCATGGGTGTAGGCGGCCTGCACCGGGCTCTGGCTACCAAGCGACATCGAGATCACCTCACACCGGTTGGCGATAGCCCAGTTCAAGCCAGCCAGCACGCCCGCCCCGGTACTGCTGCCCGAGTTAGTCAGCACCTTCCCGACGAAGACCTCCGCTTCATATGCGATACTGTAACGCTGCGTGCTTTCACTTGGCGCCTCGGGTCCACAGGCCGTGCCGATACAATGCGTACCGTGACCATTCATATCTTGCACCGGCTCCCCGACAAATGAGCGGGTAACGAACTCCCTTCCAACGAAATCCGGGTGGCCAAGATCCATTCCGGTATCCAGCACGGCCACCTTAATACCTGCACCACTCCAACTACTTTGCGGCACCCTGCACCGGGTTAGCCCCCATGTCGACTGCTGAGCGTCAGACTCAAGCTCCTCATCGGCATCATACTTATCAAGGTCGACACCCAGGTCGCGCGCGATGGTGCTCGTTGCCCGCAAGAAGCCGCGAAGGTATTCCGAGTTTTTAGAACCAGTGTTTTTAAAATCAGAGCTTTTAAAACCAGAGCTCTCGGAAAACGCAAAGTACTCCGGCTCAATGATTTCGATAGGACTATCCGCTGACACCTTATCCAACACACTCATGCCATGTTGCTCCAAGGCATCACCACCCACCAGTGCCACGCCTAGCTCGGGAAACACCATCGCTTCGGCATCCCCAGCGTCTTCCAGGCTGACGGCCTGATCGGTAAAGTCACGGGCATCGGCCACCCGAAAGTTCTGGGCTTTTAACGACTTGATACCCTCTTCCATCCATCCGTCACGAAAGCTGATAAGAAAGCGCCCTGTTTCCAGACAGCTGCCTCCCCGCTCCAGGGCCGCCAACAGAAGTTTTTCGGTGCTACACGATACGGTGGCAAGCGCCCCGTTTTCTCCAGTGGGTGTGTTACCGTTTCCGCGGCCTGTCGGTTTTTTAGCCATCGCTGACCTCCATTTCGTCTGGCTTTCAAACGTTACTGCTCAAGTGCTTACCCATAGAAAGCAAAGTCTCTCCATGCAGAAAGTCGTGCTTTCAGCTTAACGCACCTAATGATCTTCGCCAGATTGATTGAGTTCATCGGGAAGACGCTCTTCAGCCCGAAGGGTGAGCACTTCAAAACCGGAAGCAGTGACGGCAATCGTGTGCTCCCACTGGGCTGACAATGTCTTGTCACTGGTCACCACCGTCCAACCATCCCGCTTGGTTTTGATCTTGGCCCTGCCCTGATTAATCATGGGCTCGATGGTAAACACCATGCCCTCTTTTAACGCCAAGCCTCTGCCTTTCTTTCCGTAATGCAGCACCTCCGGCTCTTCATGCATTTCCCGGCCAATGCCGTGGCCGCAATACTCACGAACCACAGAGTAGCCATGCTGTTCGGCATGTTGCTGAATCGCATAACCCACATCGCCCAAGGTGGCACCGGGCTTGACCGCTTGAATCCCTTGCCACATGGCTTCATAGGTTTTATCGACCAGTCGCTTGGCATAGGGAGTGACATCACCAATCAGGTACATCTTGCTGGAGTCAGCAATAAAGCCGTCTTTCTCCAGGGTAATGTCGACATTGACGATATCGCCTGATTTGAGCGTTTGCTTGTCGGATGGAATGCCATGGCACACTACGTGGTTCACTGAGGCATTCAATACGTATTGGTAATCGTATTGCCCCTTACTGGCCGGACGAGCCTCCAGTTGATCGACGATATAGCGCTCGGCCCAATCGTTAATATCCATGGTGGATACGCCGGGCGCAATACGTTGGTCAAGTTGGCTGAACACCAATCCGAGTAGCCGACCGGCTTCCCGCATTAAGCGCAACTCCTCCTCGTTTTTGAGCGTTACCTCACTCACCGACCACCTTCCTTACTTCAACGTCGGCTTGTTTCATTTGCTCACGCATAATCTCAGAGAAAGTCATGCTCGGATTGGCCTCAGCGAGCATACCTACTTTTATCCAGTACTCCGCCTGGGCATTGATAGAACGCACCATCACCGAGCTCGCTTTGCGAATATCTTCGTGCAGCTGATCATTGATTTTTACGATACCCATCACACCACCCAGTATATGAAACGAATATAAATCATATACGGATGATATATCGCGTAACGACTGGCGGCAAGGCTACCTTGTTACGTTAAGCTGTAACGTTTGAGAAAGGTTTCAACGCCAATACTTTCTTGCGCAGCGCCAGCTTCGGCTTCTCTAACGAAGCGCGCCACTGGGTACACTCCTGCTGTTGTTGCGGGTCGTTATCGGGGCTTGCGCTAAACGCATCCAGCCAAGCCTGACGGGTACACAGGTCTTGATAGTCGCCGAGCAGGCCCTGGCGGTGCTTTAATTCAGTCAGGAACGGCTCAGGAGTCTCTGGGTTTAAATCAGCCAGGTAACGAATCCGCTTCACGCCCTTGCGCAGTTCATGGAACTCGGCGTCGTGAGCGTCCAATGAGAGTGCCGCCAGATCCTCATCGTGGCGTGTGATGCGCTCATCCAGTACCGCCTTGATGCGTTTTAGCGTGAGTTTTGACAGCGCCTTTCCAACATCATCGGAAGCGATAAAACTCTGCCAGCCCTCAAGCTCTTCAGCGTACGCCGGTGCATTTAACTGCTGGCACAGCGTCTGGTGCCGTTCCCGCTGGCTAGCCTGCAGCCACTGCGTTAACCCCTTTCGAGTAACCGACGAGGGCGGCGGTGATGTCTTGCCCATATCCTCCAGAAACACATCAATATCACGGAGATCACTGGTGGCCTGGGCGCGATGCTTGAGCCGCTTAAGCATCTTCTTAAAACCAGGCACTTGGGCAATGGCGTGCACGGATTCACCCACTGCCCGGCTGCGGCGCAGATTCACCCGGTACTGGTGCAGAAACTCAGGATCAACACCTGCGATGACGCCAGGCTCCAAGGCTCGAATCATCTGATACTGGTGCTCCAGCATGGCGCCTATTCGGCTGGCAGTGTCGCTTTTGTGTTTGGGTGGTTGGGGGGCAAGGCGCTTGAAAAGTGGGTAACTGACCGCTTCCGGGGTCAGGCATCCCGTCAATTTGGCTCCGCCCTGCTCCACGCTTTTCCAGGCAGTGCCAGACAGCGTGAAATGCAGCACGCTACCGGTGGGCAGCGAATGCGACGCTGTCTTATCGAGCCAACGGGCCAGGTCATGCAGCGCCGGGTTATGCCCAACCACCAGCACCCTTTCGGCTTCATCCGGTAACGCTTTGAGCCATGCCTGCAGCCCGGCGCCATCGAAAGTGTAAAGGTCTTCATCGAAGTGAACCTGATCGACCAGAGTATGTTCAGGCAGTTGCACCGCGATCTCGTCGAAGGTTTCCCGCGTGCGAGCTGCTGTACTGACGTAAATCTCCCCTTCGAACGCTTGCCAGCGCTGCAGCACAGGCGCCATCGCCGCTGCCTGACGCTTACCCCGCTTTCGCAACGGCCGTTGGTGGTCGGTCATATCGCCACTGGGCTGTTTGGCCTTGGCGTGCCGCATTAGGTATAAGTGCCGCATGGGTTCGCTCACAAGTAAAGGGTGTTGAACGAAGTTTAGTACACGCGCATCAACTATTGAGTAAGATTAAAGGCGCCCCCGCCTTTGCCCTCTTTTATACCATCGCGACACACCACGACTTTGTTCCTGCCGCCGCGCTTGCCAGCATAAAGCATCTTATCCGCCCGCGTGATGAGAGAGTCTAGATCGACCTCATTACTATTCGTTGCAGCTACCCCGATGGTGACACTTGGGCTCAGCTCGCTCATTTCTTCCTTTAACGGCAACTCAGCGACCTTCTTTTTCAAGCACTCAGCGATGATTTGCGCATCGTTTGGGTTAGTGTTCGGCAGGGCCACTACAAACTCTTCACCACCAAATCGCCCTATTACATCCGATGGACGCAGAGACTCTGCGCAAACCTTAGCGATTTTGGACAGCACCCAATCCCCATGGCTATGCCCCCAGGTATCGTTAATATTTTTGAAATGGTCCACATCAATCATAAAAAGGCTAAACGGCATCTTTTCGGACTGGGAGTGCTGTAACCCCGCCTTATTCACGAGGGCGCTGATTGAGCGGTCTGAAGGTACTGGCTGTTGGCATTGCTTATCAGGATTCGCCTCTTCAGCGCGAGTGGCTGTTGAGTAATGCCAGAACGCAGCCCTTTTCCTACTTACTTATAGCTCTTTGGAATCAATGGCGGCCGTCCAAGCAGCCGTGATCGCCGACCGCCGCTCCGGTCGCTCGCTTTCTGATGCTGTGGTGGTCTCGCAGGAGCGTCAGCTCAGTGCGGTCAGCTTCGGCAACCCCTTCAGCAGCGTCGGCCACCACTTGTCGGCGGCGGCACCCAGATGAACGGTGATTCGCCGAGCGTGCAGCCTCAGCGTGGCGGTGACCTTCAGCACCTGCTCGCGCATCCGGCTGAGGCTCCAGCCTTGCCGGGTCTGCCGCTCCAGCAGGCAGCGCAGGCCATGCAGGACCTGGTAGGCGTAGAGGCTGAGCAGCAGGCTCACC
>NZ_JBANSN010000029.1:0-51877 GCF_037070215.1 Vreelandella arctica
GGCGATTCCGGAAAACTGCCCAAAATCGGTCACGATAAAACGGAATGCGCGGTCACCATCATCCAGAACAGACGGTCACGTTCAAACGGAATGGGCGGTCACGATAGGGCGGAATACGCATAGCCGAACGCGAGCTAGATGTTACATCGCTTTCTGAGCTGCGCGACTGGCGTGTAGGAAGCTTTCGGGAAGATGCTGTAGGCGAGTACGTTGCTTCTAGCGGCAGTAATGTTCTACTTGCTCCCTCAGAGCGAGAAAATATCGCGCGCTTAAAGGCGGGCCTGCTTGATGTCATTGTGACAGGCAAAGCAACCGGTGAATTTATGGCACAAGAACAGAACATAGCGCTCGAACATTTGTTTACCTTTCACCGTGCACCGCTTTATCTCGCCTGCCATCCCAGCGTTTCTGAAGCGCTTCTGGCACGTTTGCAAACGCAATTAGATGCCCTGCATCGCGATAGACAGGAGGAGAGCCAGTGATAAGCCCTCGCCCGCGGTTTCCTCTCTCTGCCCCTGGCATCGCGCCTAAAAAAGGCAGCTTAACCACTAAGCAAGCGCTGCTCACCCTGCTGATTGCGTTACTGATTAGTAGCGTGGCGGGCAGTATTGAACTGTTCAGCCACGCCACCAATATGCGCCAAGAAGTGCAACTGCGTGTTGCCCAGCAACTGGCGATTGTTAATGGGGCAGCCGCCGAAGCCGCCTTCCAACTAAACCCCGACCTCGCCCACCAAATCGCTTACGGGCTGATTAGTGATGATGAGGTAGCGTGGGTCTCCATTCGCGACGATTTTGGCCGTGCGCTGGCTGAATTTAACACCCCCGAACAGGCGGATTCGACCTGGCTCAGCCAGTACCTGTTTGGCGATATACTGCATCACCAAACCGCCCTCCAATATTACATGGGCAGTGATATGCCGGAAGCCATTGTCGGCGAAATTGAGCTGATGCTATCAGAAGGCTATTTAACCCAGCAGTTTCTGACGCGGATTTATGCGGTGGTTGGCTTCAGTATTCTGGAAGCGTTTATTCTAAGCATTCTGGTCATCGCATTTTTCCACGTGTTTATTACCCGACCCCTGCTCAAAGTACATGCGGCGATTGCCCAAACCGATCCCAACCGCCCTGGTCAGTGGCCCAAACCAGCGTTACACGGCCACCGCCATGATGAACTGGGACACCTGGTAGATAGTTTGGATCATTTGTTGAAAGCCTTTCAGCAAGGCCTGGAACAACGCGACCAGTTACATCACTTATCCAATATGGATGGCCTAACAGGGGTAGCTAACCGCCGCCACTTCGATGAGTTTTATAAACAACACTGGCTCTTGGCGCAGCAAACGCAGCAGCCGCTATCAGTGATTTTTATCGATATCGATAACTTTAAAGAGTTTAACGACCACTATGGCCATGCCATGGGTGACGAGACGCTGCGTGCGGTCGCCAATGCACTCAATCAGTGTATTGACCCTGCACGGGATTTACTCGCCCGCTATGGCGGCGAGGAGTTTGTTTGTGTACTGCCAGACCAAGACCATGATGACGCGGTAGACGTTGCCAACTGTTTGCGCGAAGCCGTGCTGTCGCTGGCCATTCCTCACGCTTTTTCAAGCACTCATTCAGACCTCACCGTTAGCATGGGTGTTGCTAGTATGTCCGCGGGCGTTTTGATTAGCGCTGAAGCATTGGTTGAACACGCTGACCAGCACCTTTACCGCGCCAAACGGCTGGGCCGGAACCGGGTAGAGACACGCAAACGCCCGGCTTAAAAAAGCCGGGCGTTGTGATACGACCATTGCGAAAAGCTAACTTTGCGAAGAGCTGGCTTTGCAAAGAGCTAACTTAGCAAAGAGCTAGCAGCGTCAGAGCAACCAGTGCGCAGCCACCGCGGCCAAGCCAATGATCATGGCCGTCAGTACGGCTACGGTCACTACCCGGTCGAGCCAACGATCAAAGGCAACCCCTTTGGGCTGCCTTCGCGTTGCGCCATGGCGTCCTTGCCGAGCCATTAGCCTCTTCGCTCCATGTATCGTGCTCCTGAAATAGCAAGCTCCCGCAACACAAAAGCTTGCCTGTTCCTAGCATTGCTAGCTATTAATGCGCCGGTTGACCACATTGGGCGCACGACGAAGACGCTCTTCTTCCCCTAATAGCTCGGCTTCAAAGGCGTCAGCCCCCACTGGAGTTTCCCCATGGCGACGATAAAGCTGCGTCAGCATCGCCTTGCGGTCCGCGCGCAGTTCCTGCACTAAAACAAACACCATCATATACAGAATAAAGGTGAACGGTAGTGCCGATAGCACTGATGCGGACTGCAGCCCCGTTAAGCCACCGGATGCAATCAATGTCAGGCAGATGGCAGCGATCAGCACACCCCAAATGATGCGCTTATAGAGCGGCGGATTGATCGAACCATTATCGGTCATTTGCGCCACAATGTACGAGGCAGAGTCTGCTGAGGTGACCAGAAAAATAAAGATCAGCATCATGGCGACCACTGACAGCACGCCCGAAAATGGCATTAAGTCGAACATCTCGAACAGTGCCACCGTTATATTGTCCTGGGTCGCCGCTGCCAAGCCGACATCCGTACCGTTCAACTCCATCTGAAGTGCCGCCCCACCAAATACGCCAATCCATAAACAGGCGAGTAGCGGCGGTACGAACAGCACCCCAAACACATACTCTTGGATGGTACGTCCGCGGGAAACGCGGGCAATAAATGTACCCACAAACGGCGACCAAGCGATTACCCAGGCCCAGTAGAAAATCGTCCAGCTGCTCGCCCACTCATTATCACTGTACGGCGAAATACGCAGGCTCATACCGATGAAATTCTGCAGGTAATCACCAATCCCCACGGTAATCGTTTCGAGTATCGCAACGGTAGGGCCAGTGAACAGTACGTACAGCATTAACCCAATGCATAGCACCATGTTGAGATTAGAAAGGCGCTTGATGCCTTTGTCCAACCCCGACCAGGTGGATGCCATGTAAGCACAGAACATGACAAACAAAATAATAAACTGCCAAAGACCGTTTTCAGGAAGGCCAAACACGGCATTCAAACCGCCGTTCATTTGCAGGACACCCAAGCCGAGCGAAGTAGCCACCCCCATTACCGTGGCCACCACTGCAAACACGTCCAACCAAGAGGCATAGGGACGTACCTTAGGATTTTTAGCCGTTATTGACGACAACACCGAAGAAACAAGCCCCGCCTGCCCTTTGCGGAACTGAAAATAGGCAATGATCAGCCCCACAATGGAGAAGGCCGCCCACTGGTGTATGCCCCAGTTAAAATAGCTGTATTGAATAGCATAGCGTGCTGCCGCTTCGGATTCGGCGGTTCTATCCCCATAAGGAGGCTCAATATAATGAAACATGGGTTCCGCCATGCCATAGAACACCAGACCGACACCAAAGCCCGCGGCCAGCAGCATGCTTATCCACGAAAAAAATGTATAGCTGGGGCTACTATCCTGTGGCCCCAAGCGAACTTTACCGTATTTACTCAGCGCCAAGCCAAAGAGAAAAATCACAAACCCAAAAACAGAAAATAGATAAAACCACCCAAATAGCTCGGTAACGGTCGTCAGCGCCCCCTCTGCCGCGTTGGCAAATCCTTCAGGAAATGACGCCCCGACAACTACCAAGCCAAAAATAATCACCACTGATGCGATGAATACCGACTTGCCTCCATGATTAGCCATATAACCGTCCTGTTAGATGAGCTCTGTTTAGATAAGCACTGCGTACTAAGCGCATGCTTGTACAGCCAAACTTGTTTTGTACAGCTTAATGGTAACAGTTGGAAAACCTAATCGCACTGTCAGTAGTGCATGGCCCGGCGCCGCCGACGACGCATTGCGTCCTATTGCCATGCAGTGAACTTGCTAGACCAACTGTGTTCCAATGGGTGCGAATAACCGATGGAGGCTCTCATGCCACAGATGAATCGCGACCAACGCAACGCAGCATGGCAAGCGGCAAACCAATGGCGCGCCCGTGCAGCGCAAACCCAACCCACCGGCCTGGCAGGTAGTTTAAAGCTGCTGTTTACGTGGCTGGCCTTTGGCGCGTTGATGATAGTAGGTGTGGTACTCGGCCTGTTTTTCTTATTGATTGGCTGGGCGATGATGCCTTTTGTGCGGCATAAAATGAAAAAACGTATGGAGCAGCTACGTGCCCAGCAGGCGCAGGATATCGGCGGCGGTTATTCTCACTGGAATGCCTCTGCGAACAGCCGTCCAGGGCATCAGGACGCATTAGAAGGTCACTATAAAGTTAAAGACAGTGAAGTCAAAGATGATCGATAAGAACGCAGTCCCTCAATTGCAGCGCCTGTTAAAGAGGCGCATGTACCCAAGTGAATGCCGCGGCTAGCGTAAGCGGCATAACTACCAAGCTCCCCAGATTACCAATCAGTACCAGCGACGCCACTTTCTGTGGCGCAAGCTGGTACTGCTCTGCCACCAAATAATTCAATACCGCGGGGGGTAACGCTGCAAACACCAGCAGCACGGCCATCTGCATGTCATTAAGTGGCAGTAGCCACATTAATGGCAACGCAATCACTAACCCCGACAGCGGACAGAGCACCGCCCCCAGCATCCCCGTGCGCCAATCGCTAAAGTCAATTTCCAGCAGCCGCACCCCTAGCGCAAACAGCATTAAGGGGATACATACTTCACCCAGCATACGCATAGCCTCCAGCAGCCAGCCCGGTAGCGGCAGTCCACTGGTGTTCACTGAAAGCCCCGCCAAGCTCGCCAACACGATAGGCATGCGCAGCATCCGCCATAGCGAAGTACGCGGGTTTAGCATATAAAGCCCTACCGAGAAGTGCAGCAGCATCTCAACAATAAACACCACCACCGCGGCAGGTAGCGCGTCAGGGCCGAATGCGAGTACCAGTAGCGGCACCCCCATATTGCCTGAATTGTTGAACATCATAGGGGGAAGAAAGGTTTTAATATCCAGCTTAAGCCACCTAGCCAGCGGCCACAGCACAATCCCCGACCCCAGCACCACCGCAACAGCCGCTGTAGCAAGCCAGGCGTATTCGGCAAGTGGCGCCTGGCGGTCAGCCAGCACGGCGAATACCAATAGGGGAACGAACAGCTCCATATTGAGTGTATTCAGGCTGCGAATGTCTGGTGTCCGGTAGCGTCCATAGGCCGCGCCACAACCGGTGATTAAAAACACGGGCAATAGCGTGGCCAGGATATTTCCAATCATGCGGGCCACCCCGCCTGACTCCATGGCTTCATTGTTTCTTCCTAGTCAGAGTGCCCCGTTTGCCGGGCTAGTTATTATCAGTGGCTGGTGGCTCAAGAAAGCGCTGCCAGAGCGCGGTGACTATATCGCGATGTTCTCTAAACTCTTCACCATCGGTGAGCGCTTTTTCACCGGTGAGCGCCGCTCGATGGGTAGCGCTGCGATAGGCCAGGTAAGCTTGTCTCAGTCGCTCCGCTTCTTCATAAGGTAAGTGCCCACTCTCTGTCAGGCTCTCTAAAATACGGATATTGTCGCTATACGTCAGTAGCGCGGGGGTTTGGTGAGCAAGTGCTAACACCGCGTATTGGCAGAGAAACTCAATATCCACCATACCGCCCGCATCTTGCTTAATATTAAACGTATCACTGGTCGCTTTGCTGCCCAGATGGTCGCGCATTTTCTGACGCATCTTGACCACTTCTTCGCGCAGTGCGGCTTTATCGCGTTCATTGCCTAAAATATCGCCGCGCAGTTGGGCGAATTTTTCGGCCAGCACATCGCTACCCGCCACGACACGGGCGCGCACCAACGCTTGGTGTTCCCACGTCCAGGCGTTCTGCCGCTGATAGTCTGCAAAGGCTTTAAGCGATGTTACCAATAGCCCTGAATTCCCCGAAGGCCGTAGACGCATATCTACTTCATAGAGCGTGCCGGTGGGGGTTACCGCGGTAAGCAGGTGAATAATACGCTGGCCCAAGCGGGTGAAAAATACGGGTGTATCAATGGGCCGTGGGCCATCCGTCGCGCCTTGGCCATCGCTATCATGCAGGAAAACAAGATCTAAATCGGAACTGTAGCCCAGTTCAATGCCGCCCAGCTTGCCGTAGCCGACAATCAGAAAGGCTGCCTCGCGGGTATTCAGACCCTCAGGAACGCCATGCTTGCGGGTAATATGTTTCCACGCCATGGCCAGTACGGCATCAAGAATAACTTCAGCGATAAACGTTAAGTAATCACTTACTTTCATCAGGTGCCGAGTACCCATGATATCTGACGCCGCGACATGAAGCGTTTGCGCGTGCTTAAAGACACGCAGCGCCTCCAGTTGCGCCTCGTCATCATCCTCTGGCAAGCGGTTCAGCGTTTGGCGCAGCTCATCGGCCAGGCGCGCTTTATCAGCCGGGGTGTAGAGCGTTTCCGGCGTCAGCAGCTCGTCGAGTAGGATGGGATAACGCGCCAGCTGTTCGGCGATCCAGGGGCTGGAAGCACACAAACGCATCAGGTGTTCAAGCGCCTGAGGGTTTTCGCGCAGCAGGGCAAGGTAAGCGGTACGCCGTAAGACGGACTCAATCAGCGGCTGCACCCGCGCAAGCGCCGTATCAGGCGCCTCGTTGTCGGCCACGGCGTCCAGCAGTAGCGGCATCAACGCATCTAATCGTTCAAAGCCAATCCGCTGCATGCTTTGCACTTGCCGGGAGTGGTAAAGACTCTGCAGTCGCTTTAAGGCTTTTTCCGGCTCATTAAAGCCCGCCTCGGCAAGGTGCGCAGTGGCCTCCTCCGCCTCTAGCTCGCCGCGCCAAATCAGTCGCCACTGGGCCAAGCCAAGCTGGCTGTCATCGTTGGCCTCATCCACGTCCTCTTCAGGGTCCGCGATCACTGCATCAAAGTGCTGGCGCACGCGCTCGCGCACTTCATCAAGCTGGGCAATCAGCCCCGGCCAGTCTTCATGGCCCATGGCAAAGGCTACCCGCTCACGGTCGCTGTCATCGCTGGGTAGGGTTTGCGTCTGGCGGTCTTCCAGCGCTTGAAGGGCGTGTTCGACATCGCGCAGAAAAGCGTAATCGGGCAGCAGCTCATCAACCACTTCTTGCGGCAACAGGCCTAGCTCGGGCAAGCGGTTGAGCGCGGTTTTCAGCGATGTCACCTGCAGCTCGGTATCACGGCCGCCGCGAATCAGCTGGAACGCCTGTACCACAAACTCAACCTCGCGAATGCCGCCGGGGCCAAGCTTGATATTGCTCTGCATACCCTTGCGCTTCACTTCGCGGTTAATCATCGCTTTCAACTCACGCAGCGACTCAATCGCGCCGAAATCAAGATATTTGCGATACACAAAGGGGCGTAGCCCGGCGAGCAACTCATCGCCTGCGTCTAAATCACCTGCCACAGGACGCGCTTTCAGCATTGCGTAGCGCTCCCACTCACGGCCTTGATCCTGGTAGTAGCTGGAGAGCATGGAAAAACTGCCCACCAGCGGCCCGCCGTCGCCTAAAGGCCGCAAGCGCATATCAACGCGGAAGGCGAAACCGTCCGCCGTGATAGCATCTAGGGCGCCGATGAGCTTTTGACCAAGCTTGGTAAAGTACTCTTGATGCTCTAAGGGCTTGCGCCCGCCCTGGGTTTCGCCTTTTTCAGGAAAGGCAAAGATCAGATCAATATCGGAGGAGAGATTCAGCTCACCCGCACCCAGTTTGCCCATACCCAGCACAACCAAGCGCTGGGGCGAGCCGTCTTTGCGTGGCGCGGGCTCCCCCCAGCGCGGCGCGTAAAATTGCTCAAGCCAGCTCAACGCGGCTTCCAGGCAGATTTCGGCAAGCTCAGACACCGCCTTGGCGGTATCCCACATAACGTGGCCGGGCGCACGATTAAGGTCACGCCAGATAATGCCGACCATCCGCTTGCGGCGAAAACGTCGAATCACCCGCTGCATGGCCTCTTCGTCGTCGGCGCTCTCAAGCGACTCATTCAGCCAGCTAGCCAGTTCATCCCGCCCGGGGTTTATGTCCAATTCACCGGCAATATCCAACTCAGCCAACCACTGGGGGTAGCGGGCCAGGGCATCCAGCGCGAAGGTTGAAATGGCCAACACTTTAGCAAGCGCCTCACGGCGCTGCTCAGAAAGCCCCAGCCAACTGCTTGAAGGCAGTTCTTGCTGGGTCATCTCAGCAATATTATCGGCTTGGGTCAGCGCCTCAATTAAGCGCTGCCAAGCGGCCTGGGTAGCTTTTTGTAACGACGCTGGCAGCGTCGACAACGGTAAAAAATCGTCGTTCACTTGCATAATTACCTCGCTGTCCAGCGTGTTAAAAATATTTAGCTCTTAAATCAGCTTAGCTATAAAACTTTTCCCAACCTAATAGACCCCAAGTAAGGCCGGCCATCATCAGTGACAGCATAACAGCGGCGGAGCCAATATCCTTGGCCCGGCCAGAAAGCTCGTGATGCTCAGTACCAATGCGATCAACCACGTTTTCAATGGCACTATTAAGTAACTCTACGATCAGCACAAAAAACAGGCTACTTACCAATAGTAGCCAACTGATGATGCTGTCCCCTATCCACCAGGCGAAGGGGAGTAACAACGCAGTAATCACGACTTCTTGGCGAAAGGCTGCCTCGTTTCTAAACGCTGCCTTAAGCCCCTTCCACGAATAGCGCGTGGAGTGGACCAAATGGGTTAAACCGGTATGCCCTGGTTTCATGCAGGTCGCCTCACCTTGTGAGCGTAAAGGGAAATCAGTTCGCTAAAATCATGGCGTCCAGATCCAGTGATAAGGGATCCAGCACCTCAGACCAGCTTAAGTACGGCGTACTGCCGCTACCATTGACCATGACACTAAATACTCCCCAGCGTCCTTGCGCGGTGCGAAAATAGCCCGCCGCGGCGCGCACAGCAAAGGGTTGATTAAGGGTACCGGTTTTTAACATGACATTGTTTTGAAACGTGGTTGAACCACGCCGAATAAAGCGCATAACGCCGTTGGCTGGTGACTGAAAGGCGGCCACAAAGCTTGGAAACAGCGCGCTCTGCCGAAACATGTCTTCCAGCATCACATTAACCCCCTGAGCCGATGTGCGGTTTTCCGTGGTCAGCCCACTGCCGCTATACAACGTTAATGGCCCATGACCGGGAAGATGCTGCACATAAGACTCAATGGCTTGGCCTGCCTGGCGTAACTGCGCCTGGGGCGTCTCGACCAGATCAAGCGCCAGTACATCAGCCATGTAGTTATTGGAGTAGTTCATGATGCGCAGCAATATTTCTTGCAGGGGCTGACTGTCGACGGCGGCCAAGCGCTGCGCCGTGCTGGGCGGCTGGGTCGAACTGACGCGCCATGAGTCGCGCACCTGAATCCCCGCCTGATTTAGCATCCCCATCAGCACTTGTGCGGTTTTCTCGGCCGCATCGCCCGCGCCACGATAAACATCCCGGGCAGTGGCATTAGTCGAAATCTGTCCCGTCAGGCGCATCACATCACCACGTTCATCGGTGATACGTTCAGCGCTAATCTCTGTGCCGCTATTGGCTGGGCGAGTGACGACTTGATTATCAATGGTGATCAGCGAGGTCTGGCTATCGCACAGCCCCACCCGGGCTGGCTCACCTGCGCTAGCAGCGGGGGCGACATTGACACACCAACTGCCGAAATTAACGCCTGCTGACGAAAGCGGCGCGCTGTAGGCGTTGGCGACCCGCGTGAGGGCATCGCAGCGGTCGGTAGTAATACAGTCAACCGGCCCAAACCGCCACTGGCTGATCACCAAAGCGCCATCAATTTCACGCACCCCGGCTAAGTGCAAACGTTGCACCAAGCGCCATAGGTTTTCCGTGGTCAGGCCGGGGTCGCCACCGCCCTCAAACACTAAATCGCCACGCAGCACACCGCCTTCAGCTCTATCCTCAACCCTGCCCGAGCTAACTAGCTGGCTGGTAAAGCGATGCTGAGGACCAAAACGGTTCAGCGCCGCCGCCGCCAGGTATGCCTTGGTAACAGACGCGGGCGATAACTGGCGCTCTGGATTAATGCTGCCCAGCAGCGCATTGGCGCCTGTGTCGGCGTCAAGCAGGCGCGCTTCAGCACTGATCGAGAAACCTTTGTTCTGCAGTTGGCTCAGGCGGCTGAAATCAGCGAACAGGCTGGCACTGGCGCACAGGGCCAGCGAGGCAACCCCGGACACCAGCGACCAGCGCCGCAGACGCTTAACAGTAAAAAAACAACCCATTAAATTACCTCAATGCACGTTCATTTTGGAAAACACTTGCAGCAGAACCACACCCGCCACAATCAGGCTAATCCCCAGTACCGCCGGTAAATCGGGCTTTTCACCAAACACCACAATGCCGACCAAGGTGACCAGCACAATGCCCAGGCCCGCCCAAATCGCATAGGCGACCCCCACCGGCAGCGTGCGCAGCACCAGGCTGAGCAGATAAAAAGCGAGCCCGTAGCCAACCACCACCACAACGCTCGGCAATGGACGTGTAAAGCCCGTAGAAGCCTTTAATGCACTCGTAGCAATGACTTCGGCCACAATCGCCAACACTAAATAAACAAACGTCATTTTCGCTCCAAATCAACCCATAACCGCCACAGCGCTTGGCCACTTTGAGCATACTTCGCCTCAAACGGAGTTAAATAGTCACCTTCAGGTGCAAATTCAGCCACTATCGCCTGCTTGCCGGTTACCTGCGCCACCGCCAAGGCAAACTCTTCAACGTAAAGCGACCAATTTGAGCGCAGCTCAAGGTGCCCGCCAAGCGCCAACAGTGTGGGTAAAACCGCATGGCCATGCCAGCGCATTTTGAGATGCCCTGCTTTGGGGTAAGGATTGGGGTAAAGCAAATAGTGATACTCGGGCGCCCAGCCTGCCTGATAAGCCAAACGCCAGAAATCGACCAGATCCGCGCGCACTAGCAGCGCATTATGTGGCAGTTCGCCGTGATCACGCCCCAAACGATCCTCACTGCGATCAATGCCAATCACGGCATGGCCGGGGAACTGCACCGCCAGTTGGCGTGTCGATACCCCGACGCCACAGCCGGAATCAAGTATCAGCGGCGCCTGACGGCTCGCCAACCATTCGGCCGCCTGCGCAAAGTTGCGCTGCGTGTGTTCGGCGATCGGTTTACGTAATGGGTGCGTGAGCGCTCGGTTGACCCTGCGCGCCAAATCCTGATGCGGGCCTGGCTGATTAGACGTCACTGGTCGAGAATTATGCTGCATGCCATCTCTCGGCTGAAAAGCGTGATTCTATCAGTCTCGAGCGCTTGCGGCATGACGCCGTTGCGTGGCCGGTGCTATGATCACGCATTAGGTACGTATTAAGCGCATCGCTTTGGTCATCATAGAGCTAGTTATAATTGACTTGGTTATAATTTAATTAGCTATAATTGACTTAGAGCGTTGTCAATAATTGTTATTACCACCACCGCATCACGAGGAACCCGGCTTGTCACACTTACCGGTGATTGTCGGCATGGGCGGCATCAACCCTGCTGGCAGAACCTCTGGCCATCAGGCCTTCCGCCGCA
This sequence comes from Vreelandella arctica, assembly GCF_037070215.1. Lineage (NCBI taxonomy): Bacteria > Pseudomonadati > Pseudomonadota > Gammaproteobacteria > Oceanospirillales > Halomonadaceae > Vreelandella > Vreelandella arctica. The sequence continues at coordinate 11,536 of NZ_JBANSN010000029.1, forward strand.
CTGTGCTTGATGCCCTCCCTGCTGACCAGCAACGCCAGACACTGGAAGGCTTGGCGGCGCTTATGCGCCTAGTAGAGCACTCCGAAAAGGGGTGGCAGGACAGTCAAGGCCAGCCCGTAGACGCCCCGGCTCAGTCGCTGCGTGATCAGGTATTGAACCATACCCTGATCCGTCGCAACGAAGACCCGCGTTTTCTCGCCCCCGGCCTACCGTCTAACCGCCAGGCCAGCATGCAGTTTGCTGAGCCGATGCGCTTTACCCTGCGCCGTCGTCAGCTGCCCGACAACCTGCCGGCCGACTGGCAAGTGCGCGAGATCGATGCCCGCGAGGTAGAGGTCAGCGTGCCCGCAGGCATACTAGAGGTATTGCTGCCCGACGCGCAGGTACCCAAGGTACGCGCAGCGGCGCAGTTGCCTAGCGGTTTTGACCCCGCCAGCCTTTATCGCAGCGTGCATCACCCGCGCGGTCTCTCGCTAGCGGTGTTTGGTGCCAGTGATTGCCTGGGCGCCAGCGGTTTCTCCTGGGAAACACTCCGCCAACAGCTGAATCCAGACCATATTGCCGTGTACGCTGGCAACTCCATCGGCCAGTTGGATGACCAAGGCTGGGGCGGCTTGCTCAAAAGCCTGGTGACCGGCCAGCGCGCTACCTCCAAGCAGATGCCGCTAGGCTATGGCCAGATGCCCGCCGACTTTTTGAATGCCTATGTACTCGGCAGCGTAGGCGGCACCGGCGCGGCGCTAGGCGCCTGCGCCAGCTTTCTCTACAACCTGCGCCTGGGTATTGACGACATTCGTGCAGGGCGTCGCCGCGTGGTGATGGTCGGCACGTCAGATGCGCCAATTACGCCGGAAATCATCGAAGGCTTCCGGGCGATGGGCGCACTGGCTGACGATGCTGGATTAAAAGCGCTGGACGCGCTTGAGCTACTGACTGACAGCGACTACCAGCGCGCCTGCCGCCCGTTTGCCCGCAACTGTGGCTTTACCATGGCGGAAGCCAGCCAGTTTGTACTACTGATGGACGACTCCCTGGCATTGGAGGTCGGTGCCGATATTCTGGGCGCGGTGCCTGAGGTGTTCGTCAACGCCGACGGCTATAAACGCTCGATTTCGGCGCCGGGTATCGGCAACTACATTACCCTCGGCAAGGCCGCCGCTCTGGTGCGCGATATGCTCGGTGAAAAAGCCCTCAAAGAGCGCAGCTTTTTGCACGCCCACGGCACCAGCACACCGAAAAACCGCATTACCGAGTCCCATGTATTCGATGAGATTGCCCGCGCCAACGGCATCAGCGACTGGCCAGTCGTGGCGATTAAAGCGTTTATCGGCCATTCGCAAGGTTCGGCGGCGGGCGATCAGTTGGCCAGTGCCCTGGGCAGCTTTGCCCACGACCTATTGCCGGGCATTCCTACGCTCGATGCCGTAGCCGACGATGTCTATGCCGAGCGGTTACGGTTTTCACAAACCACCCAGGCCTTCCGTGCTGATGCCTCTTTTATCAATGCCAAAGGGTTCGGCGGCAACAATGCCACCGGTGTTGTACTTTCGCCTGCGGTGACCGAACGCTTACTTGCCCAGCGCCATGGCGCAGCGGCGATCAGTGCCTGGAAAGCACGTCGTGAGGCCACCCGCGAAGCAGCGGCAAGCTACCTCGCTAAAGCTGACCATGGCCACTACGCGCCACGCTACCAGTTCGGTGAAGCAGTACTGGAAGGCCCAGAGTTGGATATTCATGCCGACCGGATTCATATACCCGGTTACGACCACGCGGTTTCGCTCACCAGTGACAATCCGTTTGGCCGTTTGGACGAGGAGACATCGTGATGAGCAGCGGCAAAATCAATATCGCCGTCTATCCAGGCACTTTCGACCCGATCACCAATGGCCACTTCGACCTCATTGAGCGAGGCGCGCGCATGTTCGACAAAATCGTTATCGCAGTGGCGGCGAGCCCTGGCAAAAGCCCCAATCTCGACCTGGAAACGCGCATGGAACTGGTCAAAAAGGTCTGTGCGTCGTTACCCAACGTGGAAGTCATCGGCTTTTCCACCCTGCTCACCACCATGATGCATGAGCAGGGGGCGACGATTATTCTGCGTGGCCTGCGCGCGGTCTCCGATTTTGAGTATGAGCTGCAGCTTGCCAACATGAACCGGGCGCAAAATCCAGAGCTGGAAAGCGTGTTTTTAACCCCGGCGGTCGAAAACTCATATATTTCTTCGACCATCGTGCGCGAGATTGCCAAGTTGGGTGGCGATGTTTCTCGCCTGGTGCATCCACAGGTCGCCGAAGCGCTACGTAAGCACTACACTAGCTAGCCAACGCCATTGTTGAGTAAAACACTCGGGTATTAGACAGCCCGAATGTGAACGTATACGCGAGGTATGCCCATGGCCCTGATGATTACCGACGAGTGCATTAACTGCGACGTCTGCGAGCCCGAATGCCCCAATGATGCGATCTCCCCCGGTGAGGAGATCTATGTCATCGACCCCAACCTATGCACCGAGTGCGTGGGCCACTATGACGAACCTCAGTGTCAGCAGGTTTGTCCGGTGGACTGTATCCCGCTTGACCCAGAGCGCCACGAAAGCCAAGAGCAGTTGATGAAGAAGTACCGCATCATCACGGCCGCTTAAGCCTAATGCGTATCTGGGCCCTCGCCTGGCCAATCATTCTTTCTAATATCACCGTTCCGCTACTTGGGTTGGTCGATACCGCCGTGGTCGGGCATCTGCCCGACTCTCGCTATCTGGCAGGCGTCACCCTGGGCGCGACTCTGTTCAGCTTTCTCTATTGGGGCTTTGGTTTCTTGCGCATGGGCACCACGGGATTAGTCGCACAAGCCATGGGCCGCGAGAGCGACACGGATGTGCGCAACCTGCTGGGGCAGTCGCTGATCATGGCGCTGGTGATTGGCTGCCTGCTGATTGTATTTGCCTCGCCGCTGATTACGTTAGGCTTGTGGCTATTGGATGGCAGTGAAGTAGCCACCGATTTAGCGCGTGAGTACGCCCACATCCGCCTCTGGTCTGCGCCCGCGGTACTCGCCAACTACGCCATTTTGGGCTGGTTTTTAGGCCAGCAAAATTCCCGCGTCACGCTAATGATTTTATTGCTGACTAACAGCGTTAATATCGTGCTGGATTTATGGTTTGTGGTGGGCCTGGGGATGACCAGTAACGGCGTGGCCTGGGCCAGCGTCATCGCCGACTACAGTGCATTAGCCTTCGGCAGCTATCTGGTACTGCGCCAATTAGCCAACCTGAACGGCCACTTTTTGCGCGAGCGCCTGCTGGCTCTGGCGGCCTACACCGCGCTGTTTAACGTCAACGCCAACCTCTTTGTGCGCACCCTCGGCCTGCTGTTTGCCATGGCTTTTTTTACCGCCCAGGGTGCCCGTCAGGGCGATACGGTGCTCGCCGCCAACGCTGTACTGCTGCAGTTCATTATGCTCACCAGCTATGCGCTAGATGGGTTTGCCCATGCCGCGGAATCACTGATCGGACGTGCTTATGGGCGCAAAGATTGGCGTGAGTTTGCGACCACCGTGCGCGCCGCTGCCGTTTTTTCATTCTGGACAGCGGGCGCAGCGGCTCTTCTGTTTGCGCTAGGCGGCAACGGCCTTATTGCCCTGCTCACCGGCCTTGAAGAGGTACGCGAGACCGCAGCGCACTATCTGCCGTGGATGGTGGCCATGCCGCTGTTTGCGGTATGGAGCTACCTGCTTGATGGGGTATTTATTGGCACCACCGCCGTGCGTGAAATGCGTAACAGCATCTTTATCGGCCTCGCCGTCTACCTGCCCGCTTGGTGGTTAACCCAGGGGCTGGGCAATCATGGCCTGTGGCTGGCGTTTATGCTCTTTACGCTGGTTCGCTCGGCGGTACTCATTCACTACTATCGTCTTTACTACCACCGCCGCTACCGGTTAAGCCACTGGCGCTAAAACAAACACGTTGAGTAGCAACTGAGCTAATGTGAAATTAAGCGGGAAGCTTCAACGTGAAAAACAGCGCGCTCACCCGTATATTAGCTACGCACCTCCTAGACACTGACTAGGCACTTTCTAATAATGAATAAAGAGAGCATCTCATGCTTAAAATGATCTCAAAACCGGCCGTAAAGCTGGTGGAGCGCTATCTACCCGACCCGTACATTTTCGTTCTGCTGCTGACGTTAATCGCGTCGGTTGCCGCGATCGCCATTGAACGCCAAACACCGCTGGCGGTGCTGCGCTTCTGGGGCGATGGCTTCTGGGGTTTACTTACGTTCTCTATGCAGATGCTGCTGGTGTTAGTTACCGGTTTTATGCTGGCTAGCTCCCCGCCGGTAAAACGTATTCTGCAAAAAATCGCTGGTACGGCTAAAACGCCCGGTGGCGCCATCATTCTGGTGACGCTGGTTTCCTTGGCGGCCAGCTGGATTAACTGGGGGTTTGGTCTTGTGGTCGGCGCGCTGTTTGCTAAAGAGCTGGCCCGGCTGATTCGCGTTGACTATCGGCTCCTCGTTGCCAGTGCCTACTCGGGTTTTGTGGTGTGGCACGGCGGCTTGGCAGGTTCGATACCCTTGACCATCGCCACCGAAGGCCATTTTACCGCTGACCAGATTGGCGTCATTAGCACCGGCTCAACGATTTTCGCTTTCTTCAACCTCGCCATTGTGGTCTGCCTGTTTATCGCCATCCCACTAGTGAACCGTATGATGCTGCCGGATGAGAAGGATAGCGTCTACGTCGACCCCAGTGTGCTGAATGACGAGCCAGAGCCGGTAGGACGTATTACTCGTCCGGCAGAACGTCTTGAAAATAGTCTGACCCTCTCCCTACTCGTAGGGGTGCCTGGGGTACTGTTCTTGCTTGATCACTTTTTGCTGCGCGGCGGCGGCTTGAACCTTAACGTCGTTAACTTCCTGTTTCTGTTCCTGGCTATTGTTCTACATCGTACGCCACGTAATCTTCTCACTAGTTTGAATGAAGCGATTAAAGGCGGCGCGGGGATTGTTATTCAGTTCCCCTTCTACGCTGGCATCATGGCCATCATGGTTCAATCAGGGCTGGCTGAAAGCATGTCTGAGTGGCTGATCTCATTTGCCACCGCCAACTCACTGCCCTTCTGGTCATTTATCAGCGCAGGGATTGTGAACCTGTTTGTCCCTTCTGGCGGCGGCCAATGGGCCGTACAAGCACCGGTGATGCTCCCTGCAGCTCAAGCGTTAGGTGCCGACATTTCACGGGTGGCCATGGCAGTCGCTTGGGGCGATGCCTGGACCAATTTGCTGCAACCCTTCTGGGCGCTACCGGTACTCGCTATTGCCGGGCTGAAGGCAAAAGACATCATGGGCTTCTGCCTTATTCAGCTATTCATTACCGGCATTATCATTTCAGTCGGCCTAGTGTGGTTTTAAAAAAGGTCTGGCTTTAAAAAACAGCCAAGACTGCCCGCCGCCCAGTTTGCCCAGCATCTGGGCGGCGGGCAGCGATAACAGAAGGAACACCGTATGTCCGAGACGGAAACCAGCGCGAGCACCGTTATCAATACTGCCCTGCCTGGGCAACACGAACTCTCCATGACGGTATTAATGACACCTGACATGGCGAATTTCAGCGGCAAAGTGCATGGTGGCGCTATTCTTAAAAAGCTCGATGAAGTCGCGTTTGCCTGTGCCAGCCGTTATTCAGGTCACTACGTGGTGACACTGTCGGTGGATCAAGTGCTGTTTAAACAGCCTATCCATGTAGGGGAACTGGTCACGTTCCTAGCCTGCGTCAATCATGTTGGCCGCTCATCAATGGAAATTGGTATTAAGGTGGTGGCCGAAGATATTCGCAATAAGCTAATCCGCCATACCAACAGCTGCTACCTCACCATGGTCGCGATTGATGCTGAGGGCAAGCCCGCCAGCGTACCGCCACTCACGTTGGCAACACCGCTGCAGAAACTACGCTTTGAAAAAGCAGCGCTGCGCAAAAAGTTACGCAAACAGGCGGAGCGAGAAGAGCTGTTGACCCAACAGCAGCATCAATCACAGGCCCAGTAACAGCTGTTGCAACGTCCCACCATAAGGAGTTCGCATGCCCGCCAGGGAACGCTACCCGCACCTGCCTAAAGCGGTCGAATACGCCCATATCGGTTGGGATTTTTTCATTTTAACGCTGGTGGTGATTAACCTCTCGCTACTGCTGTTTGATTCACTGTTTCTGCTTGGCCCTATCAACCAAGGTATCGCCAGCATCGCGCCTGGCTTTCACGCGTTCTACGATGACACCGTTCATAGCCGCTTTATCGCCATCGACTTGGTGTTTGTAAGCTTTTTTATTGTCGATGTACTGCTTGGCTGGTCCATTGCGATTGCCGAACGGCGCTACCACCGCTGGTTTTTTTACCCCTTCGTGCACTGGTATGACGTGCTGGGCTGTATTCCCCTGGCAGGCTTCCGCCTGTTGCGTATTCTGCGTGTCGTATCGCTGCTCCATCGCCTGCACCGGCTGGGCTTAATTGACGTCACCCGCTGGGATATTTACCTATTTTTTGCCAAGTATTACGACATCTTGCTTGAAGAGCTTTCTGACCGTATCGCCTTAAAACTGCTGGGAAATGTTCAGCACCAGATCCGCGCCAGTGACTCGCTCACCGAACGTGTCATCGACCGAGTGATCATGCCCCGCAAAGCACAGTTAATTCATGAGATCGCCCAGCGGTTAGAGAGCACGATTGGCAAAGCCTACCAGCATAACCGCCACTCTATCATGGCAGCGATCAGCGACTTAGTTAGTCGTACGCTAAGAGAAAGTCCCGAGATTCAGCGCTTGAACCGGCTACCCATGGGGCAGCAGGCCACGAGTGCAATGGAGGCCTCCCTAAGCGGTGTTGCCCAGCGACTAGTCGATGAACTACTGCTTGGCATTCACTCGGATGAGTTTAAGGAATTAGTTGAGCGCACCGCCGACAGCGGCTTTGACACCTGGCTAACGGTTGACGAAGGCAGCAATCGGGTTACCGAACAGATGCTGTATGACATTCTCGAAATGCTTAAGGAGCAGGTCAATCGCCAACGCTGGAAAGACCGCTATGATTAGTCATGGCGCGTTCATTACACAACCACTCAGCACAACCGCCTTGTACGGATACACTTAAATGAACAGCGAATGGTTAATCCTCGGTCCTGCCGCGCTCTATATGATCTCGATGACGCTGACGCCAGGGCCGAACAACGTGATGCTCACCGCCTCTGGCGCCAACTTTGGCTTTAAGCGCACGCTACCGCATATGTGGGGGATTTTAGGCGGCTGCTTTTTGCTGTTTGCGGGCATCGCACTGGGGTTAGGCGTACTGTTCGAGCGCTATCCCGCTATTCAAACTGCGCTTCGCTGGATAGGCAGCGCCTACTTGCTCTATCTGGCATGGAAAATTGCCAGCGCGCCACCGCCTAATTTGAAGGCACGCGAACATAGCGTACCGTTTACGTTTTGGCAGGCGGCAGCGTTTCAGTTTGCCAACCCTAAAGCGTGGGTGATGGGACTTGCGCTAATGGCGGGCTTTTTACCCGAAAGTGGTCAGCCGGTTTTCAATGCGCTGGTGCTCGCAGGCTTTGCTGAGCTGGTAGCACTGCCGTGTATTGCTTTATGGGCGGCCTTTGGCACGGCCATTGGGCAGTGGATCAAAAGCGACGGCGCATGGCGCGCGTTCAATATCACCATGGGAATATTAACCGCCGCCTGCGTCGTGCTGATTTTACGCTAGAGGCATTAGCCGCAGCGCAAGTCTTCAATAACATCTTGATCATCAAGGTGGATATTCAAACGATCCGGACGGTGATCCATCGTGGCTGCATCACCAGGGCTAAGCACACGCACTTGGCGCGCGCGGCTATCGCTTTGTAATTGCGATACCTTCGCATCATCGAATGGCTCGCCGATCGCGTGTTGAATAGCCTCCAGGTCACAGGCAGCCGCCAGCTCATCACTGGAGCCAGTCGGCGCTACCGTGGGCGGCGGTGGTGCTGCGTCTACATCGTCGCTAGCTGGGGAAATCGGCATCTGAGAACTGACGCAGGCGGTCAGCAACATCGTAGAAGCGCTAACTAGGGCGAATTTAGCCAGAGTCATACGGGGCTTCATCCTTGAATCTCCAAATAGCAGATTGTGAATAAATAAGTTCTAAACACCACCGGGCCGGGCGTTTGCCCGGCCCGGTGGAAAACAACACCATGCTAATGCAGCTTAATTGGCTGCATCCTGGACAGCTTGGCCGCCCTCTTCCACATCCTGGCCAGCGCCAGAAATGGTATTACAACCGGTAAGAACACCCGCGGTCATCAGCAGCATAAAGCTCATGGCTAATAATTTTTTCATTTTCCGTTCTCCTTAACGAGTCATTCAACATCGGGAAACTCCACTGGCAACTCTCATTGCCGCTTGGGAGTTTTTTCAGGGTAACAGCGTTTTCATGATCACGCTCGCTTTCCCTACTTCACTTTGCGGCTGCTATGCTAGCACTTATTTAAACTGCTGTCTGGAGCCCATGACTTGAACAATTTCGAGCTAGATGAACGCCTAGCGGCTGATACACTTCCCATCGCCGACCTTCCCCTCAGCCGCGTGCTACTGATGAACGATGCGCGCTATCCGTGGGTTATTCTGGTACCCCGCTACGGCTCTGTCAGCGAAGTGTTTGAGCTTTCCCTCGACGACCAGCAGCAGCTATGGCGGGAAGCCACTCAACTCGGCGACGCCATGAAAACAGCGCTAGAAGGTGACAAAATTAATATTGCCACGCTAGGTAATGTCGTCAGCCAACTGCATGTCCATGTCATTTTACGGCGCCACTCGGATGCCATCTGGCCTGCACCGGTATGGGGCAATGGCTCCCCCGAACCCTACGATCTGGATGGTCAAGCGCAGTTACGTCACCAACTTTTAGCCCTTATTGATGGGCTTGATGTATAGCCTGGGCGTTACCCCGTCAAAGGATGACTTTGCCGAGTGGGTGGCTCATTCAAAAGCGGCCCACTTGCGGGCTGCGCAACGCCCGCGACACTAAGCGAAATACCCAGCGTGACAATCAGCACACCACCGGCCAAGGCCAGCCAGCCGGTGGCCTTTTGTACACTGCGCTGGCTATGCTGTTGCTTGGACAAGCGTCGCTGCGCCCAACCACGGGCGAGAATACTTGCCAGCGCGAGCGCCGAAACGGTAATGCCTGTGCCCAGCGACATCGCCACCACGGATGCCACTCCCACCTCGAACTGGCCCAGCAGGCTAGCAGCCCCCAGCATCAATACCGCCCCGCTACAGGGGCGCATACCAATAGCACCGACCGTTATTATCGCCGTGCGCCAATCTAACGCCTGCTGCGGCTCAATATGATGAGCACCGCCACAACAGTGGCTATGGTCATGATCGTGGCTGTGGCTACGATCATGACCGTGGGCCTGATAGGCTGCGCGTAATTGCTTGACGGCTCGCCAACATAGCCACGCGCCTAATGCCGCTACCAGCAGAAAACTGGCTTGCTCTACCCAAACAACACTGCCCATGGCTTGTCGGGTTATCCAGCCTAGGCCGTATACCAACACCACGACTAATATTATGGCAGTCACACCCTGCAACAAGGAGGCGGCAAACGAGAGCCCTAAGGCACGCTTAACAGCTCCGCCATGCGTCGCCAAATAGGTCGCCAGTACGGCTTTACCATGCCCCGGCCCGGCGGCATGAAACACGCCATAGGCAAAGCTAACGCTCAGCAGAGTCGTCCATGTAGCCATACTGGGAGTACGGGAGAGTTCGGTAATCGCCAGCGTCAGCGAGCGATGCAGATCACGCTGCCAGCCAAGCAGTTGGTAACTAACACCCTGAAACCCACCTTGCCAAACAATGACGAGCACCACCGCGGCTAACAGAAGCCCCAGTATTAATCCTAAGTGGCGTGGAAAAGGCCGCGTTAAGGCCATTTAGTCGCTCCATTGTGTAAAGCTATAAATTAATATTGTTAACAAATAGCGCCTAGCGGCAATCTACTTGGCCGGTCTCGGCAAAGTAGCGCCCCAACCCTGGCTCACCGCTTTCATCTTTATCGAGCAGCGCGGCTTCCATCACCACTTCAGGATCGGGGTCCGCGGGCAGAATAGAGAGCTCACAGGCAGGCTCGCCGTTAAGTATCAGCGCATCATCCCGTGGCTGACCGCCCTCCTCTTCATGGACAACTTCGATGTAGTAGGTGGGGTCAAACACTTGATAGCGAAGCAGAGAATCTACCAACGGCTGGGGCGTCTCCAGCGGCAGAATAAACATAAAGGTCAGCCGACCATCGCGCTCCAGGGCAGTATATTCACTTACCTCGCCCAACGCCTGCGGCTCGTCGTTGATGCGTACTTCGGTTAAATAGTGCTGACCGGAAAGATTATCGCGAATCTCTTTACCAAGCTGATCAAGGCCCTGCTCAAGGCTGGCATTCTGTACCTGCTGCAGTTCTTCAAAAACCACCAGACTGTAAAAAGGGTCCATCCGCCACGTTTGATGCAAGCCACTTACCATGCCCTGGTCATCGGTGATGATCCGCACACTCACGTCGATCCAGCCATGAGGATGGGCACGCGCATCAGGGCTAACCAGCAAACTACTTCCCGCCAAGAAAAACGCCACCGCGATACCCGCCGCCCTCATGGCGCGACTCCCAACTTATGCTGCAAGGCGACAAGCCATGGGTCGAGTAAATAGGGTGGCAACGGCTGGCTACCACTCAAGGCCGATACGCTTACTCGACTACCGTTGCCCTCTTCACTCACCTGCAGTTGCAACCGATACCCCGGCCAGCGGGCAAGCGATGCTTCCGCGCGTCCCAGGGCAATATCTGCATGGCGCACCACATAGCCTTGCTCAACCATCAAGTCTATTGCTTCGCGAAACGTTTCCTCTGTCGGCGTTGTGTAAACTAACTCACGAGGTTCCAAAGGCGCTGTGGTGGCACAGCCAGCCAATCCCGCCAGTAGCCCTATTAATACCCAGTGGCGAAGATTCATAACGGGCTCCCGGCGGCAGGCACGCTCTGCTCGAAAGCGGTTTGAAAACGCTGACAGAAATCATCATTACTGGCGCTATAGGAGTCGCGTAAATCGCCCATATGATCAAAGCGGCGAATATCACGGGAGATGCGTATATGCGCGTCGTTCACAAAAATCGAGACACGTTCTACCTCCACAGGCTGCTGACCTATTCCGCCACCAAAACCTATCCCACCGCCAAAACCGATGCTGGAACCACCACCAATGCCCAAGCCACCGAACATACGCATGCCACTCCCATAGCCATACGCATTATCGTAAGGGTCATAATAACCGTGCAGTTCACGTTCACGACTGGCGCTAATTAAGCCCAATGTGGTATCGGTAGAGGTCAGAGTAAACCCCCACTCGGTCAGGATATCTACGCTGGTTTCAAGCGCCCGCGCATCCGTTGCAGGGAAATAGCACGCAGCAGCAGGCGCTGGTTCGGCTTTAGGCAGGCGACTTGGAGTCACTTGGCAGCCAGCAAGCGCTAACAGGCAGATTAAGCTTATGGGTATCGACTTCATGTTAGATCCTCTAACGGACGAGGCCGCTGGTTTGGCGCAGGCTAGCGCGCTAAGCTCGCCAACGGGGCATACTTAACTGACACTGTAGTGAAGACACTGTATTAAAGACATCGTATTGAAGACACCGTCTTGCGGAGATCGTGCTAATGAATGTTTTGCTTTGCCCCGACAGCTTTAAAGATGCGCTGAGCGCCCAAGACGCCGCCGCCGCCATGGCCCGGGGCGTCAAGCGCGCCATACCAAGTGCCCAAGTGCGGGCCTGCCCGTTGGCTGACGGAGGCGAAGGAAGCCTAGATGCACTGATCGCCGCGACAGGTGCCGAACGCCGCCAGCTGGATGTTCACGACGCCCTGGGGCGCCCGAGAAAAGCCACTTGGGGCTGGCTTAGCGACCAGCGTACCGCGTTTATTGAGCTGGCAGAAGCCAGCGGTTTACAGCACCTTACCGCCGATGAGCGCAATGCATTGCACACCTCCACCTTTGGGGTGGGTGAACTGCTGCTGGCAGCGTTGGATCAAGGCGCTGAAAAAGCGCTGCTGCTACTCGGAGGCAGCGCTACCAATGACGGTGGTGCCGGTATGCTGCAGGCCTTGGGTGCTCGCTTTTTGGATCAAAACGATAAACCGTTACCTCCTGGCGGTGCGGCGCTTAGCCAACTGACCCGTTTAACACTGGATGGGCTAGACCCGCGGTTGGCTGGGCTCGCCCTTGAGGCGGCCGTGGATGTTGATAACCCGTTACTGGGCGTGCGCGGTGCCACCGCAGTATTTGGTCCTCAGAAAGGCGCCTCACCTGAGGAAGTCGAACAGCTAGACCGCGCGCTGGGCCACTTTGCTGATATTAGCGCTCAGGTACTCGGCGAGGACTGCCGAACGCTACCGGGCGCCGGGGCGGCAGGTGGCATGGGGTTTGCGGCCAAGGCCTTTTTAAACGCCACGCTAAAACCCGGTATCGAAATGATTATGCAACAGGCTGACATGGCAACACTCTTGGCTAACGCGGACCTGGTGATTACAGGTGAAGGCCGCCTGGATGGCCAGAGCCTGGCGGGTAAAACGCCCATCGGCGTTTCCCGTGCCGCCAAGCGCCTTAACAAACCCGTTATCGTGCTGGCGGGCAGCCTCGGCGATGGCTGGCAAGCCTGTTTTGATGAAGGCGTCACGGCCGCCTTCGCGTTAGCCGACGGCCCCATGACGCTAGCTGATGCACTACCACGCACCGCCGAGCTACTCGAAGCACGCTGTGAAAATCTGCTGCGGCTGTGGGCGCTTAAACGTTGAGGTACATAAGCACTGAAAAGCATGCAGGCCTTGAAAAGAGCTCTCAGCGCCAGCATTTAAATAGCAGCCAAAGGGTAAGGGCAGGCATCTAATGTCTTAGCACTGTTTAATGTCTAAGCATTATTTAATGTCTCAGCGCTATGGCGGCAATGCAAAAAACTTGTTTTGCATTGCACCAAAGACGCCCTACTCTGTAACACTGTTATTAAGATTTGTGCTGGAAAACGCCTTAACCGCCGCTCATTGCGGCATAAAGAGGGAGCAGGATATGACTGACACTAATAGCATTGGCCTACACGAAGGTAGCGCTAGTCAACTCGCCGAAAAGCTCAACCACCTGCTAGCCAACTACCAAATTTTCTACATGAACGTGCGTGGCTACCACTGGAATGTACGCGGTAGCGACTTTTTTGAGCTGCACGCCAAGTTTGAAGAGTTCTACACCGACCTGCTGACCAAAGTGGACGAAGTGGCCGAGCGTATCCTAACCCTGGGGCACAAACCGGTACACGCTTACAGCGACTACGTCACGCTATCGCGCATTCAGGAAGATAAAGACGTTCACGACGGCACCACCTGCGTTAAAGGCGTGCTGAAAGGCTATCAAACGATCATTGAGCTACAGCGCGAACTACTGGCGCTCGCCTCTGACGCTGATGATGAAGGCACCGCGGCACAAGCCGGTGACTACATTCGCGAGCAGGAAAAAACCGTTTGGATGCTCAATGCCTACTTGAGCAAATAAGTGTTAAGCAGATAAAGGCGTTCGCTTAGTGTAAAAACGGCACCACTTGTTGGGTGCCGTTTTTTTATGCGCGGCCATTCACACGAGGAGGACTAGCGCTGATCGGCAAGATCCTCGATCAACGCCCGCAGCATCGCCCAAAACTCTTCAACCGATTCAAGCTCCACCCGCTCATCCGGCGAGTGAGCACCGCGAATTAGCGGGCCAAACGAGATCATGTCCAGGTGCGGATACTTGCTGCCCAGAATACCGCACTCCAGCCCGGCATGAACCACCTTCACCTCTGGCTCACGGCCCAGCAGCGCCGCATGGCGCGCTTTAAAGGTCGCCAATAACTCGCCATTGGGATTGGGCGCCCAACCTGGGTAGCTGTTTTCCACTTTTACCCGCGCGCCAATCAAGCCAAATAGCGCTTGAAAGCGATCCGCCATAGCGACCACGGCACTGTCGTGCAGCGAGCGAACCAATGCGCAGAGATGCAGCCGCCCATTTTCCAGGCTTAATACGCCCAAGTTATTGGACGTTTCCACCACGCCCGGCACATCGGCACTCATCCGCTCGACCCCGCATGGGGCAGCGTGAAGCGCGGCCAACAACATGACGCTTGCATCCAGCGTTAGCGGTTCTGCTTCAGGCACCTCAGTCAGCTGTTGGGCGCTGATTTTAAGGCCGCTATCGCCACTGCCCAGCTCTCTTAAAAGAATGGTTTCCAGCCCGGCGATGGCCACCAGCGCGGCGTCTACTTCATCGGCAGGCAGCGCCACCTGAGCAAAGGCTTCACGGGGGATTGCATTACGCAACGTGCCGCCGTGGTAGCTGATCAAGCGCGCATCAAAGGCTTCTAACGTCCTTAACACTCTAACCAGTAGCCGGTTGGCATTGCCCAGCGGCTTGTGGATATCGATACCCGAGTGACCGCCTTTCAGGCCAGTCAAGGCAATCTCAATGACCTGTTCGTGGTCGCCAGCAGCGGCGCTCGGCAGCTGGGCATCGACTTCTACATCAGCCCCGCCCGCGCAGCCAATATAGACCTGTCCCCGGTCTTCACTGTCCAGGTTGAGCAGCAACGAGCCTTCCAGCCAGTTCTCAGCCAGGTTCAGCGCGCCGCCCATGGAGGTCTCTTCTTCCAGGGTAAACAGCGCTTCCAGCGGCCCATGGCGCAGCTCCGGATCTTCCAATACGGCGAGAATCGCCGCCACACCTAATCCATTATCAGCCCCTAAGGTGGTGCCTTCGGCGTGCAGCCAACCGTCGGCGACATAGGTGCTGATCGGGTCGCGAGTAAAGTCGTGCGCGTGATCGCTATTAGCCTGGGCCACCATATCCAGGTGGCCCTGAAGCACCACGCCGGGTGCCTGCTCGCAGCCAGGAGAGGCTGGTTTACGGAGTCGTAAATTACCGAAGGTATCACGGTCGTGGGCAAGGCCCTGAGCATCAGCCCAGGCTTCGAGGATGGCGACGAGCGCCGCTTCATGCCCAGAGGGGCGCGGCGTATTACAAAGGGTTCGAAAGTGGCGCCAAACTAAGGAGGGCTCCAGCGCTTCAAGATGTGCGTTCATTAAAGACTCTTCGTTATCGGCAATCGGACTACTTTACCTCAATGAGGTTATTCACGGCGAGGCGCAAGGCCTTCAACGCGTCATTGTGGGCCGTCGCCAGGGGTATATTTTGAAACGCCCACGCCGCAACTTGTCGATGTGACTGCTGTTGCGCTTCCGTTAAGGGGCAGTGGCTGGCTTGCCGGGCCAAGGCTTGCAAGGCCGGGCGAGCGAGAACGGGATCGCGATGGGCGATCGCCACATCTTCAATATCCTGCCAATCGCGCGCACTAAGCGAAATGCTCGGCATCTTACCGAGCAACAGCACGACAACCGAAGCAGGCAACGCCTTCAATTCAAACGCCAACAGGCCCGCTAATGCCGCCTGAAAGCGCGCATTCAGGTCGGCAAGCACCGCTTCACCCTGCGCGTTTAACGCTTTCGCCACCATCACAGCAAACTCACCGGTGGAGGCTTCACGAGTAATACCTAAACGTACCGGCGTAAACCCCAGCGCCAGCCAAAACCGTAACAGCGACGCCTCCGCACCAAAGGTGGCGCCATACAGCGCGACACCCTGCTGCTTGGCGGCGGCCATATCATCATGCAGTAGCGCTTTCCCCAAGCCTTCGCGGCGACGCTCAGGGTGCGTCGCGATCCTCACCACCCGCCGCCAGCGGGCGGTCAACGCCTCACGGCTACCGGCGTGAGTGGCCAGCGACTGCGCCAACAAATGTCCCTGGGGCCGACGTTCACCGCGGGCGACTTGATGGGCAAGGGTGGCCTCAAAACCGCCCTCCTCTCGTGTCACCAAAACCGCCTGAGGCTCGCTCGCCTGCTCGATCACGCGCAATGCCGTACCGGGGCCGTCAAGCAGTTGGCGCAGGTCGTTGGGGGAAGTACGGTAGTGCGACTGCACCAGCAGTCCAAACAGCTTTTCCAATGCCGCGTCTTGCTCGGCAAGCCAGGCACGATCAACCACTTTTGTAGCTACGGCGCTGTCATTCGGTTGAGCCATGGGCAGCGCTGCTTTTAACAGCAGCAGTTGATTGACCAGCGCTTCCAGCGGGTCGCCACCTTGCCAGCGAATGGGCGACTCAAGCGCCAGCGCTTTCCACTGGGGCGTCAGCCGGTCAAGGGTGTCGCGAAAGCGCAGCGCGAATCCGCGACCGGAGCCCTCATAGCCGTGCACCGTCGTGGCAAAGGCAATGCGCGGAAAAGCCACCAGCCACTGCCCCAGAAGCGTAGCGGGAATTGCCGCCGCCTCATCCACCAATAAATAACTGCCATCGCCGCCCTGCACCTGCGCATTGACCTGTTCGGTCAAGTCGTCTGGGGGTAAAAAAATCAGCTCGCGGCCCTCGGCCAGCACAAAGTGATCTTGGGCGACCCGTAGACCTGCCGGGCAGAGCGCAGACAGCCGTTCAAAAACGCTCTCCACCGCACTTAGGTGCGGCGCGGTCAGCACGATGCGCTGGGCTTTGTCCATTAGCAGCCGGGCGCAAGCGATACCCAAGGCGGCGCTTTTGCCGCGCCCACGGTCGGCAGTTATTACCAGCGGGCGACGCCGCTTTAGGCCCACCAATTGCTTTACGGCGACGGCTTGATCTAAGGTCAGGCAGTCGCTATCACCAGCGCTGGGATCACCTGCTCCACGCGAAGCTAATTGAGGCAATTGAGGCAGCTGCAACGCCTGACCAGCACGCCAGCGCACTACCTGAGTTGAGGCCTGCAGTTGACGCGCCAAGCGCGTTAGGTAATGGCAGCTCAGTTGCGACCAGTGCCAGGGGTGATCAGCAAAACGCGCGTAGTCCGAGTCAGGCGCTTCACCCCACGGCTGGGGTGTGAGTAATATCAGTAAGCCACCCGCCGTGATCGTTCCCGCCAGCGCCCCCAGCGCTTCAGGGTCAAACCCTGTGCTGTGTGTATCGATCACGACCAGTTGATGCTCAGCCCCCAGGCGTGCCCGTGCCTTGCGCGGTGAGAGAATAGGCGCGGAAAACTGCAATGCGGTGCTCTCATTGGTCACCCACAGAGGCGCCTGCCAGGAGAAGGATTGCCATATGTCCTGGGCGATTGAGCGACACTGTTCTGCCTCACCGCTTAACCATACCAACTGGCGCCAGCCGCGGCGGTTGAGACGCTGCGCATGATGAACTAACGCTGCCACCCTTCGCGATGGGTGTTGGCTTTCTGACAGCTGATTATTCAGCAAATAATTGCCTACTCCGGCGCGCCTGTTTCCCATCACGTTACCCTATAAAGTGTGCCGCTGAGCCTCTTATGGCGAGCCTTCTGCTTACAACTTTGGTTGAACAATTTAACTACTTTCAACGTTTCTGTACTACTTAACGACTCATCTCAACATTCAAAAACCCTATAACTGTCTGTTTTACTTAAATATATATAATTTACTTAAGAAACTATGGAAGAGATTTCTTACATTACTGATATTGCGCTGCAGCGGGGTTGGTGTGCTAGTTTAGCTCTGTAGCGCTTAAATTAACTTGTTTACGTAAACGTAACGCTGTAGCACTGCACTTTCCTGACTTCAAGTATCCAACACTAACAACGTCACACGCCAAACCAGGAAACACACCATGAAAAAAACGACCAAATTTGCCCTCACTGGCCTTGCCGCTGGTGTTGCTTTCGCAGCCTTCGCGACCACCGCTCAAGCACAAGAAGAGTGGACAATGACCTCTACCTGGCCGGAGAATCTTGATCTTATCAAGATAGACCAGCACTGGGTGGAGCTGGTCAATAAGCTGGCGGGCGAAGAACTACAAATTAATTTCCGCGCGGGCGGCACGCTAATGCCCGGCACCGAAGTATTTGACGCCACAGAAACGGGCAGCATTGAAGCCGCAGGCGACTGGCCAGGCTACTGGGCCGGCTTGAATCCCGCGTTTTCACCACTGGCCACCACTACCAGCCTGTTCAATGGCGTTGACTACCTTAACTGGATTCAGCAGTGGGGTGGCCGCGAGCTGTACGAAGAGATCTACGGCCAGTTCAACATGGTGTATCTGCCCTACGGCATTACCAACAATGAATCGGGCTTTATGGGCCGCACCCCGATCGAAAGCATTGCCGATTTAGAAGGCAAGCGTCTGCGCCTTTCGGGTCGTGACCAGGGCCGCGTGCTTGAAGAGCTGGGCGGCTCCCAGGTCACTCTGGCGGGTGGTGAAGTCTACCAAGCCATTGAACGCGGCGTTATCGATGCGGGTGAGTTTTCAACCCCCGGTGTTGATTTTAACGCCGGTTTTGCCGAAGTGGCTGACTACTGGGCCACGCCGGGCTGGCACCAGTCGGCCAGCGTATTTGGCGTAATGATCAATAAAGATGCGTGGGACGCTCTCTCAGAAGAGACCCAAGAAACCCTGCGTATCGCGGCGGATGCCACCATGGCATGGTCGCTAGCCTGGTCTGAACGTCAGTCCACCGAAGCCACGCAGAAGTTTATTGACGCCGGTGTCACGATCAATCAGTTCTCTGAAGAGGACTTGGCGCGCATTCAGGAAGTCACCAATGACGTCATTCTGCGCGGTGCTTGCGAAGACCCTGACCACGCCAAGGTTTACCAATCCATGATTGCCTACCTTGAGCACTACGCGACGTGGCGCGATGTTTCCGCGCCTTACAACATGAGCCGCGTGATGGATAATCTGCCCTCACTGGAAGAGATCGAAGCCTGCCTGTAAGGCGCTTCTGTGCCGCCTCGGTTTTTACCGGGGCGGTTTTTTTGTGCTGACCGCGGAGATCTTCCATGAATGCGATTGCCAAGGCGATCGATGCTATCAATGAAGCTTTTGGGCGCATCATCGCGCCATTGATTGCCATCATTACCCTGATTGTTCTTTACGACATTGCGTCACGCTTTCTGTTTGGGCGCCCTAGCGACTGGGCGTTTGACGTGACCAAAATGCTGTTTGGCGCCCACTTTATGCTGATGGCGGCTTACGGACTCCGCCACCATGCCCACGTGGAAGTCGACGTATTGAAACGGCTGCTATCGCGTAGGAAGCAAGCCGTGCTTGAAGTGCTCGGTTATCTAATTTTCTTTGTGCCGTTTATCTGGATGCTGATCACCCTGGGCTGGAGCTTTTTTGAACGCGCGTGGAGCCGCGGTGAAACCACTTATGGCATGGTTTCTATCCCGGTCTACCCGATTAAAGGCGTAATTGTGGTCGCCGCTATCCTGATTCTGCTACAGGCAATTGCCATTGTGCTGCGTGCCATCATGCAGCTTCGCGAGGAGACATCAGCATGAACCTAAGTCCTGAAATGCTCACGCTGGTGATGTTTGGCGGCCTGATGGTGGGCCTGTTTATGGGCCATCCGCTGGCATTTGTGCTGGGTGGTGTCGCGGTTATCGGCGCTTTTCTCGGCCCGGGCGAGCGTATCCTCGGCACCCTGATTAACAATATTTTCGGTAACGCCATGGACAACTATGTCCTGGTGGCGATACCGCTGTTCATTTTGATGGCGCGGTTCTTAAACGACTCCGGCGTCACCGAGAAGATGTTTGATGCCATGCGGCTATTGCTGGCGAATCTGCGCGGCGGCCTGGCTCTTACCGTGGTCATCGTGTCGGTGCTGCTCGCCGCCACCACTGGTATTGTCGGTGCCTCAATTGCCGTCATGGGGATGATCGCCCTGGTGCCGATGCTCAAGTATGGCTACAACAAAGAACTGAGCGCGGGCGTCATTATGGCCAGCGGTTGTCTGGGCATTCTGATTCCGCCCAGCATTATGCTGATCCTAATGGCAAGCTATTCGCCGGTATCGGTTGGCGCACTGTTTGCGGGCGCGCTGATTCCCGGTCTGCTGCTTGGTGTTATGTATGCGCTCTACGTATTGATCATCTGCTATCTCAAACCCCACTACGGCCCCAAGGTGCCAGCGGAAGAGCGCGCCGAAGTCAGTACCAAACAGCTGCTGATCATGCTGGCCAAGTATGTGGTTCCCCCCATGTCGTTGATTCTGGGCGTGCTGGGTGCACTGTTTACCGGTATCGCCACGGCGACCGAGGCCTCGGCCATCGGCGTGTTTATCGCGTTCATTCTGTTTTTGATTTTTGGTGATCGCAAAATAAGCACCTGCTTCTGGACGATGATAGAAGCCGGCAAAACCACCACCATGGTCATGCTGGTATTAGTCGGCGCCACCGCCTTTACCGGCGTGTTCTCCCGCGGCGGCGGCATGACCGTGATCAGCGAGCTGGTGCTGGCGATGCCTGGTGGCACGGTGGGCGCGCTGATCCTAATGCTGTTCTTGGTGTTCGTGCTGGGTATGTTCCTGGACTGGACCGGCATCGTACTGCTGAGCTTTCCGATCATGCTGCCCATCGTCGAAACCATGGGCGTCGATATGCTCTGGTTCGTAGTGATGGTAGCAGTAATATTACAGACCTCGTTCCTCACCCCGCCCTTTGGCTATGCACTGTTCTACCTGAAAGGCGTGGCGCCACCGGGGGTAGAAATCGTCGATCTGTACAAAGCGGTCGTGCCTTTCGTCGCCCTGATTCTGCTGGCGTGTACGCTAATGGCGTTCTTCCCGTGGCTGATTACCGGCCTGCCGAGCATGATGCTGGGTTACTAGGCCTTTCCCACCCTAACGCTTAGTGCTTAACGTTCAACCATTATAAGCCCGCTTCGGCGGGCTTATTTTTGCATTGACGACTGGCCTGCAAAGCTGCAGTAGAACAGCGCCAATGCTACTATTCACGCCCGCCAGTGATTCGCATTAGATGTTTGCTGCGCTACTTTCCGGCTTTCCACTATTGCTTTCCGCTATTGCTTTCCACCAATGCAAGGAGTGTTCGCTTGTTCAGATCCAGCTATCGCGGGCTATCCGCTGCCACCTCTTCGCTTAGCCGTCGCGCCAGCCCCTGGTCGATAGCCTTGATCGCGGTGGCGTTCGTGGTTGCTCTGCCAGTGCTGGTGGTGTTTGCCCATATCGTGATGCCGACCGATGGCGTATGGCAGCACCTGGCCAGCACGGTACTGGGTCGCTACCTGAACAATACGTTCTGGCTGGTGGTGATCGTGGGCCTCGGCACGTTGGTCATCGGCACCGGTACCGCCTGGCTGGTGGTGATGTGTCGCTTCCCCGGCAAACGACTATTCGAGTGGGGGCTGCTGCTTCCACTGGCGGTGCCTACCTATGTCATCGCCTACGCCTATACCGACTTCCTCCAATTCGCTGGCCCATTACAGAGTCTGCTACGCGAGACGTTTGGCTGGGAGTATGGCGACTACTACTTTCCCAATGTGCGCTCGCTGGGCGGCGCGGCAACGGTCATTACCCTGGTGCTTTACCCCTACGTCTACCTGCTGGCTCGCGCCTCATTCCTGGAGCAGTCGGTATGTGTGCTGGATGTGGGCCGCACGCTTGGCCGCGGCCCTTGGCGGCTGTTTGCCAGCGTCGCCGTACCGCTGGCTCGTCCGGCGCTGGTGGGCGGAGTGTCACTGGTATTGATGGAGACACTGAACGAGTTTGGCGCCGTGCAGTTCTTTGGCGTCGATACCTTTACTACCGGCATTTACCGCACCTGGTTCGGCATGGGCGAACAAGTCGCGGCGGCGCAACTGGCAGCGTGTCTACTGACTTTCGTGATTGTTTTAGTGCTGCTGGAGCGCTGGTCGCGGGGCAAGCGCCGCTATTTCCATACCACCAACCGCTATCAGCAACTGCCTGAGTATGCGCTGCACGGCTGGCGCGCCGTGGCGGCGACGCTTGCGTGCCTGCTACCGGTGCTGGTGGGCTTCTTACTGCCCAGCGGCATTCTACTTAATCTAGCGCTGCAGGGGGGCGATTCGCTGTGGGGCTCGCGCTTTATCGGCTACGCCTGGAACAGCCTGGGATTGGCAACCGTCGCTGCGCTAATCGCCGTGGGCCTGGCAGTCGTACTGAGCTATGGCGTGCGCATGCACGATACGACGTTTGCGCGGGTGGCTTCCAGGGTCGCCTCCATGGGCTACGCGATTCCCGGCTCGGTTGTCGCAGTGGGTATTCTGATTCCGTTTACCTGGCTGGATAATGCACTGAATACCTGGCTGAATAATCACTACGGCTACATTATCGGCCTGGTGTTCAGTGGTTCGGCGTTTATTCTGCTGTACGCCTATGTGGTGCGCTTTTTGGCTGTCTCGTTCAATGCGGTTGAAGCCAGCTTGGGCAAGGTAACGCCGAGCATGGATGCCGCCTCACGCACCCTAGGCCAGACGGCAGGTGGCACGCTGCGCCATATTCATACGCCGATGATGCGTAGCAGCCTGCTGGCGGCGGGGATTCTGGTCTTTGTCGACGTGATGAAGGAGCTGCCAGCCACGATCATTCTGCGCCCCTTTAACTTCGACACGCTGGCGGTTCGGGCGCACAATTTGGCCTCTGACGAGCGGCTGGCCGAGGCATCGACATCGTCACTGGCGATTGTGGTTGTCGGCATCCTGCCGGTGATTCTGCTTAGCATGGCCATGCGACGTTCGCGCCCCGGCGCTAACTCCTGACGAAACCCTAGTTAGCCCTAGGTAGAGAGCGGAAAAACAAACACCTGGGAAAGATCGAGGTGGATATCCACCGGCTGCCCTTCTGCGGGTAGAAATACTCCCGGGACACGGGCGTGCAGGTGGGCTTCAAGGCCATTCTCGCCATGGGCACACAGGTGCAATAGGCTGGTGCGCCCCAGCAGCTTCGCCATGACCACATGGCTATGGCGATGAGCATCCGCCGGCAGATCGCGTTCCACAATACGTAGTGCCTCGGGGCGAATCATTACCTGAGCATCACTGCCTTCAGCTAGCCCCACCGCAGGCACCCGCCCTACCGGTGTGCTCACCATGCCGTTGTGTACCTTGCCCTGCAGCTCATTCACATCGCCGAAAAAGGTCACCACAAAGGGGTCTTGCGGCGCGCAGTAAAGCTCTCGCGGTGTTCCTGTCTGCACGATTCGCCCATCGCGCATCAGCGCGATGCGGTCTGCCATGAACATGGCCTCTTCAGGGTCATGGGTCACCAGCAGCGTCGCCGCCCCGACCTTTTTCAATACGTGCAGCGTATCGTCGCGGATACGGTCGCGCAGGCGCGCGTCCAGGCTTGAGAAGGGTTCATCCAACAGCATCAGACGCGGTGACGGCGCCAGCGCACGCGCCAGGGCTACCCGCTGCTGTTGGCCGCCCGAGAGCATATGAGGGTAGACATCGACATAACCAGCCATGCCCAGCTGTTCGAGCAGCTGTTTGGCCCGTTCACGGCGCTGACCGGAGGCCAAGTGCTTCAGCCCAAAGGTGACGTTTTCCAGCACGGTGAGATGGGGGAACAGCGCCGAGTCTTGAAACGCTAGCCCTACATTGCGCTTTTCCGGCGGCATGTGGCGCTGGCCCGGCGCAGCAATAGTAATATCTTCCAGCGCTACGCTGCCCTCTTGCAGTACTTCCAGCCCCGCTGCAATGCGCAGCAGCGTGGTCTTGCCGCACCCGGAGGGGCCCAGCAGGCAAACCACTTCACCCGGTGCAACGCTTAAATCCACCCCTTTGACAACCGCATGGCCGTCATAGGCATGGCACACATTGTGAAGGGACAACGCCGTTGTACTGGGCGCCATCGGGGCGACCTTGAGGGTTGCTGTCATATATCACCACAGTTAATTAACACGATTCAGGTACGCAAACCGCGCTTGTCAAAACCTAAACGCGGATTTAATACGTTTGAAAGTTGTTTGCATTCTATTTTTTATTCACTGGTTATGCACGTAACACCTTTTACGTAGACGCTAAGCCTTGACGTCAGGCAGTCAAAACGCTTCAATAACGATGTTAATAATGCAACTTATTATCATTCAATAAATAAGGATGTGCTTGATGAAAACTGTACGCTTTGTTGCTCCAATGGCAGCGATGATGGTGGGCGCTACGTTTGCTGGTCAGGTTGCTGCAGATGAACTCAACCTCTACTCTGCTCGCCACTATGACTCTGACGAACGCCTCTACGATGCGTTCACCGAAGAGACCGGCATCGAAGTCAACATTCTTGAAGGCGACTCCGACCAGTTGATCGAGCGCATTCAGCGCGAAGGCGTGGCAAGCCCTGCAGATGTAATGCTTACCGTCGATGCAGGCCGCCTGTGGCGCGCGGAAGACGAAGGTATTTTCCAGAGCGTCGAGTCCGATGTGCTTAATGAGCGCCTGCCCGAAGCCATGCGCCACCCTGACGGCCTGTGGTTTGGCTTTAGCCAGCGCGCCCGGGCGATTTATTACAACCGCGAAAACTTCGACCCTAGCCAGATTACCAGCTACGAAGATCTTGCCGACCCGCAGTTTGAAGGCAAGGTGTGCATCCGCTCGTCCAATAACATTTACAACCAGTCACTGCTGGCGGCCATGATTGAGCACCACGGCGCAGAGGGTGCTGAAGAGTGGGCCCAGGGCGTGGTGAATAATATGGCGCGCGACCCGGAAGGTGGTGATACCGACCAAATTCTGGGTGTGGCCAGCGGCGAGTGCGATATCGCGGTCGCGAACCACTACTACTATGTGCGCCTGCTGAAATCTGACGACGATGCCGAGCGCGAAGCCGCCCGCAAAGTGGGGATCATTTTCCCCAACCAGGATGACCGCGGCACCCACGTGAACGTAGGCGGCGCCGGGGTTGTGGAAGGCGCGCCTAACCGCGAAAACGCCGTCCGCTTCCTTGAGTACCTGGCCTCTGACACCGCTCAGGAGATCTTTGCTTCCGGCAACAATGAGTTCCCGGTGGTGGAAGGCGTGAAGAAAGATCCGGTGCTGGAATCCTGGGGCAACTTCAAAACGGACGACGTTAACATCAGCGTACTAGGTACCAATAACCCTGAGGCTATCCGCATCTTTGATCGCGTCGGCTGGCGTTAAGCCTAACCAGCCCGATTAGCCCAACCCCGTAGCCACTGGCTGCGGGGTTTTAGTTTATGGCAATAGTTACACTGGGGCGTTAGTGGGCTTCATCCCAGTTGGCACCGCTCTCCGCTTCGACAATCAGTGGCACTTTTAGCGCAGCTGCGCCCTGCATGCGTGTTTGCACCTGCTTGATAAACGCCTCGACCTGCTTCTCCGCCACTTCAAACACCAGTTCATCGTGCACCTGCATCACCATCAGTGCGTCGAACTCGCCCTCTTCCAGCCACGCATCCACGTTGATCATCGCTTGCTTGATGATATCGGCAGCCGTGCCCTGCATCGGCGCGTTGATCGCGGTGCGCTCGGCGCCTTGGCGACGGTTGCGGTTCTGCGACTGAATCTCCGGCAGGTAAAGCCGCCGACCTAGCACGGTTTCAACAAAGCCATCTTCAGCTGCCTGGGAGCGGATGCGCTCCATGTAGCGGGCCACACCAGGGTAGCGATCAAAGTAGCGATCGATGTAGGTCTGGGCCTGATTACGTTCGATACGCAGTTGGCGCGCCAGCCCCCAGGCGCTCATGCCGTAAATCAAGCCAAAGTTGATCGCCTTGGCGCTGCGTCGCTGGTCGCCGGAGACTTTTTCAAGGGAGGTACCGAAGACTTCCGCCGCGGTAGCGGTGTGGATATCGCGCCCTTCGGCAAACGCCTCCAGCAGGCCTTTATCTTCGGAAAGATGCGCCATGATGCGCAGCTCGATCTGCGAGTAGTCGGCGGCGACAATGCGGTAGCCGGGGCGGGCGATAAACGCCTGACGAATTTTGCGTCCCTCTTCGGTACGAATAGGGATGTTCTGCAGGTTCGGGTCTGATGACGATAGCCGCCCGGTGGCGGTAACCGCCTGGTGGTAGCTGGTGTGCACCCGGCCAGTGGCCTTATTGAGCAACCGTGGCAGTTTATCGGTGTAGGTGGATTTAAGCTTGGCAAGGCCACGGTGTTGCATGATGACCTTGGGCAGCGGGTAATCCAGCGCCAGCTCTTCCAGCACCCCTTCAGCGGTGGAGGGCGCGCCTTTAGGTGTTTTCTTGAGCACCGGAATCTTCTGTTCTTCAAACAGAATCTCCCCCAGTTGCTTGGGCGAGCCCAGGTTGAATTCACGCCCGGCGAGTTCAAATGCCTCGCGCTCCAGTTCTCGAATACGCTGATCCAGCTGCTGGCTCTGTTCGTGAAGGCGCTCGGCGTCCACGGCCACACCGTTACGCTCGATGCGCGAAAGCACCTTGATCAACGGCAGCTCGATATGATCCAGCACTTCCGCCAAGCGCCCTTCGTTTTCGACCTGAGGGCGCAGCGTTTGTTGCAGTCGTAGGGTGATATCGACATCTTCGCAGGCGTAAGGCACGGCTTGTTCCAAGGCAATCTGATTAAACGTCAGTTGCTTGGCGCCTTTGCCGGCGATGTCTTCAAAGGAGATGGTCTTTTCGCCCAGATACTTCAGCGCCAGCGAATCCATATCATGGCGCGTGGCGGTGGAGTTGAGCACATAGGATGCCAGCATGGTGTCGGCAAACGGGCCGACGACAGCGATCTCATAGTTCGCCAGCACCGAAATATCGTACTTGAGGTTTTGACCAATCTTGGTTTTGGTTGGCTCTTCCAACAGTGGTTTTAGCGCGGCTAGCACCGCTTTACGGTCAAGCTGCTGGGGCGCATCCAGGTAATCGTGGGCAACCGGAATATAAGCAGCCTCCCCCGCTTCCAGCGACACGCCGATGCCGACAATTTCCGCATCCATGTAGTTGAGGCTGGTGGTTTCAAGGTCGAAGCAGAAGCGCTCGGCACCATGTAGCCGTTCTAGCCAGCGCTCAAATTCCGCTTGTTCGAGAATGACGTGATCTTCGCGAGCAGCCCCTTTAGCAACGGCGCTCGAACCCTCGGCATCGCTCTCTGCCACGTCAGCGCTGGCGGGCGCAGGCTCGCCGCCTTTAACGTCATCGACGCCTTCGTCTTTGCCTTCCAGCAGTTCACCCAACCACTGACGGAACTCCATCTCTTTATACAGCGTCACTAGCGCTTCGCGGTCTGGATGAGCGATATCCAGGTCATCCAGGCCCACCGGCAGATCGCAGTCTATCTTGATGGTCGCCAGCCGATAGGAGAGAAACGCCTGATCGCGATGCTCTTCAAGCTTCTTGGGCAAGGTTTTCGCCCCGCGGAAGGTGAGCGTTTTTACCCGCTCTAAATCGCTATAAATAGTATCCAGCCCGCCGCCCATCCCTTGCAGCAGTCCAATGGCGGTCTTTTCACCCACGCCGGGTACGCCGGGTATGTTATCGACCTTGTCGCCCGTCAAGGCGAGAAAATCGATTATCAGCGCAGGCGGCAGGCCGAATTTTTCCTCCACACCTGCTTCGTCAAGCGTTTCATTCTTCATGGTGTTGACCAGCGTGATGTGGGCATTGACCAGTTGCGCCATGTCCTTATCGCCAGTAGAGATCACCGCATCGCGCCCTGCCTGGGTCGCGTGATGCGCCAGGGTGCCAATCACATCGTCTGCCTCGACGCCTTCAACGCATAGCAGCGGCAGGCCCAGCGCCTTAACACAGGCGTGCAGCGGTGCTATCTGACTACGCAGGTCATCCGGCATCGGCGGGCGATGCGCTTTGTAGTCGCTGTACATGTCATCGCGGAAGGTTTTTCCCGGGGCATCGAATACCACCGCCATCGGGCTTTGCGGGTAATCCTTGATCAGCCGTTTGAGCATGTTCAACACGCCCTTCACCGCGCCGGTAGGCTGACCATTAGAGGTCGTAAGCGGCGGCAGCGCGTGAAACGCACGATAAAGGTAAGAGGAGCCATCGACGAGAACGATCGGAGCGCGAGCCATAACCAAGTTCCATTGTTGAAAAAGTGCTGAAGAGTGTGTCGAAAAGAGTACTGAAAATAGTTGTTCACATAATACGCGTTGCGCGGGCTGACTGCAGGGCCAAACTGGCGCTGCCACATTTACAGTGACAACAACGCTGCCAACTGGGCTACCAAGCCGCTACAATAATGGGCTTAGCAACCTGGGCGAGACATTCATGGCTGTATTCACCCCGCTTAGCGACGCACAGGTCGCCGCGTTCTTAGAAAAATTTGATGTTGGCAGCTTCGTTTCCCTGCAGGGAGTGGCGGGCGGCACAGAAAATTCGACATTTTTTGTGACCACTGACCGTCGCGAGCTGGTTTTGACCCTGTTCGAACAGGGCGAGCATGCAGAGCTGCCGTTCTTTGTGGAACTGCTGGACTATTTAGACGAGCACCGTCTGCCGGTGCCCGGCACGATTCATGACCGCGAAGGCGTTGCCCTGCATAGCCTGGAAGGCAAACCGGCGCTGTTGTTTCCGCGCCTGCCCGGTCGTCATCCGGAAGCGCCCAACCTGGCTCAGTGCCACGCCCTGGGCGATACCCTGGGCCGCCTGCATGTGGTCTCAAAACGCTTTCCCGGCCACCGCCCGAACCCGCGGGATCTCAACTGGCTGCATGTAATGCACCACAAGGTGCTGAGCTATTTAAGCCCGGCAGACCAAACCTTGATGAAGGATCAAGTCGACGATTTTGAGGGCGCCTTTATTCAGCACGATGAACTGCCGCAAGGTGCTCTGCACGGAGACCTTTTCCGCGACAATACCCTCTTTGAGGGTGATCAGTTGGGCGGTATTATCGACTTTTATAACGGTTGCACCGGCGACCTGCTGTTCGACTTGGCGATTGTGATCAACGACTGGGCTTCCAACGACGACGGCACGCTTAACGCAGAGCGCTACGGCACGCTATTGAGCGCCTATCTGGCACGCCGACCATTAACGACGGATGAGCGCGAGCTATGGCCCACCATGCTGCGCATGACAGCGCTGCGTTATTGGTTATCGCGCCTGCTGGTGGTTTACGTTGACCCGCCAGCGCATGATTTAACGCCCCACGACCCGGAGCGTTTCCGTACTATTTTAACGGCGCGCATCGCCCAAGGTGCGCTGCCGCTGCCTGAGGTAACTGCATGAGTGTGACGGCCACAACTAGCCCTGCGCTGCGCGCTCGGCGCACCTGGAATATCGATCAATGGGGCAGCGGCTACTTTGATGTCGATGACCACGGCCAAGCCCTGGTCCGCCCGCTGGGTAGCGATGCAGAAGGCCCGGCGCTGCCGCTGAGTGGGCTGGTGCGTCAACTACAAAGCGCTGGGCTACGCCTCCCGGTGCTGGTTCGCTTTAGCGATATTCTCCATGACCGGGTCGAACAGCTGTGCGGCGCCTTTGATGCCGCCATGAGTGATTGCGACTATCAAGGTGGTTACACCGCCGTTTACCCCATCAAAGTGAACCAGCAGCGCCGCGTAGTGGAAGAGATTCTGGCCACCGCCGAGCGCGGGAGTGGCCGCGTGGGGCTGGAAGCGGGCAGCAAACCGGAACTACTGGCGGTGCTGGCGCTTTCCGATGGCGGCTCCTCGCTGATTGTTTGTAATGGCTACAAAGACCGCGAGTATGTGCGCCTGGCGCTGCTAGGAGAGAAACTCGGCCATAAGGTCTATTTGGTGGTCGAGAAGCTCTCCGAGCTGCAGATGATCCTGGAAGAGGCCCGCGAGCTCGACGTTACCCCGCGTATTGGCCTGCGCGCCCGCCTTGCCTCGGTGGGCAAAGGTAAATGGCAGAATACCGGCGGTGAAAAATCCAAGTTCGGGCTGACCGCCAGCCAAATTCTCGAGGTGGTAGACACCCTTCGTCGTGAGGACGCGCTGGAAAGTTTGCAGTTGGTGCACTTCCACTTGGGCTCCCAGATCGCCAATATTCGCGATATTCAGCGTGGTCTGCGCGAGTGTGCCCGCTTCTATCAAAACCTGATGCAGCTGGGCGCGCCCATCGATACCATGGACGTAGGCGGCGGCTTAGGAATTGACTACGAAGGCACCCGCTCGCGCAGCTTCTGCTCGGCCAACTACTCGATGCGCGAATACGCGCGCAACGTCGTTAATGCCTTTGCCCAGCTATGCCAAGAGGCCGACCTGCCCCAGCCCCATCTCATCAGTGAATCCGGCCGTGCGCTAACCGCCCACCACGCGGTGCTGATCACCAACGTGATTGGCGAAGAGCGTATTGATGACACGCCGCCTGATCGCTATTCCCTAGGAGAGGGCCAAGAAGAGAGCCAGGAAGATGCCCAAGTAGAGCTTCTCTGGCGGGTATTTGAGCAGTTGGCAACGCACCAAGAGCCACGCATGCTAGTGGAAGCCTGGCACGACCTGCTTCAGGCAGTAAGCGAACTGCAGGATCGTTTTGTGATGGGCCTGAGTGACATTACCGCCCGCGCGGAAGGCGAACGTGTCTACATGGCTGCCTGCGCACGGCTGCGTACCCAGCTTGACACCCGCAACCGCGCCCACCGTGAAATTATGGACGAGCTAGCGGAGAAGCTGGCCGACAAGCTGTTCGTCAACTTCTCGCTGTTCCAATCGGTGCCTGACGTGTGGGGCATCGAGCAGATATTCCCGGTGCTGCCCCTTAGCGGACTGGATCAAGCGCCAACGCGCCGAGCAGTGATTCAAGATATTACCTGCGACTCCGATGGCCGCATCGACAGCTACGTCGATGGCCAGGGCGTAGAGAGCACCCTGCCACTGCCCGAGTGGGCATCTGATGACGAGCGCTGGTTAGGCTTCTTTTTGGTAGGCGCCTATCAGGAGATTCTTGGCGATCTGCACAACCTGTTCGGCGATACCGACTCTGTCGATGCCGCGCTTAATGCCGATGGCGAGTGGACACTTTCCAACCCGCTGGCGGGGGATTCAGTGGCCCAAGTGCTCGCCTACGTCAACTTCAATGCCAACGTCCTTAAGCAAAAGCTCACCGACCAGCTAGCCGCCAGCGGCTTTACGGCGGATGAACAAGCCCGCTTTGCGGCAAGCTTGAGCGAAGGGCTAGAAGGCTACACGTATCTTGAGTAACGCGGTTTGAGCCACTTGGCCCTATAGCGAACATTGGCTGCGAACGTTTTTGTCGGCTAAAATAAGAAACGCCACCCTGAATTTGCGGGGTGGCGTTTT
Source organism: Vreelandella arctica (assembly GCF_037070215.1). NCBI lineage: Bacteria > Pseudomonadati > Pseudomonadota > Gammaproteobacteria > Oceanospirillales > Halomonadaceae > Vreelandella > Vreelandella arctica. The sequence continues at coordinate 42,622 of NZ_JBANSN010000029.1, forward strand.
CTTTGATCGTCACAATTTACAATAACCTTGGTAATGGCGTACTCAACATATACCTCAATGGTCTCGCCACTTGTTTAACTACTCGACTACGCTGGTTTCAATTTCCAAACCACCGGTCAAGGTTAAGCGCAGTGACGAGCCGCGAACGAGTTTTCCAACGCCTGAGGGCGTACCGGTCAAAATGACATCACCCGGTTCGAGGGTAAAGTGGCGGCTCATTTCGGCCACCAGGGACGGGATAGCAAAAATCATATCAGCCCCCTCGCCGTGCTGGCGCTCTTCACCATCAATCTCCAGCGTGAAAGCCAGCGCATTCCAATTGGGTACCCGACTTAAAGGTAAAAACGACGAAAGCGGGCAGGCGCCATCAAAGGCTTTGGCGATTTCCCAAGGATGGCCCTTCTCTTTAAGCGTCGTCTGCACATCACGTAAGGTTAAATCCATCGCCAAGCCGATACCGACAATCGCCCGCTCGGCTTCATCCATCGTGGCATGGGTTAAAGTTTCGCCCACTAACAGAGCAAGCTCTGCTTCATAATGAACATCGCCCCGTGAAAACGGCGGATCTAAGGGCTTGCTTAGATCCACGACGCTGGTAGCTGGTTTAATAAATAGCAACGGCTCTGTAGGAACTGGATTATCCAACTCTTTCGCATGGTCGGCATAATTGCGGCCGATGCAGACAACTTTGCCCAACGCGTGGGGAAACTCCTGGCCATCGGTGAACTGTAGAACAAAACGCATGGCGGGTATTCTCCTTCTCATTATGCGTGCCGCATTCGCAACGACAGGCGCAACAGTTTACCCCACCTAGACGAAGGTTCCACAACCTTCAGCCATCAATTTGTTCCCCCACCACTCGTTAGCGATACTGCTGCGCCTGCTGGTCAAGGCTGTGAGCCAAGAAGTCAGGGCGCTGCTTAGCTGCTGCATAGGGCGCCTCACAACGGTTATCGCGACGATTAAAAACAAAGAACACGTTGCTACGTGGGTCAGGCGAAAGGTTGGCATTCGACGCATGTAGCGTATTGCAATCGAACAGCAGCAAACCGCCCGCTTTACCCTTCGGCGCTTCAATACCGTGTTCAGCCACTAGCTCGGTTAGCGCTTCAGGGCTTGGCACGCCCACTTCCTGCGCTTTCAGCGAGCTTTTGTGGTTATCCTCCGGCGTTTCCCCCAGGCACGGCACAAACTTGTTGTGTGAACCGGGAATCAGCATTAACGGCCCGTTGAACTCATGGTTGTCGGTCAAGATCAGCGACGCACTCACCGCGTGCATCGCTGGCATGCCATCTTCCGCGTGCCAGGTTTCAAAATCGGAGTGCCAGTTAAAACCCTTACCGGCAAACCCCGGCTTATAATTGATCCGCGACTGATGCACATAGGGGTCGTCGCCAATAATTTGACGCGCAGCGCCCGCTACCCGTTCGTCGCTGGCCAGTTCACCCAAGCGTTCAGAGAGGAAATGCACCGCAAAGAGTGAGCGGATTTCCTGGCTTTCTGGCTCTGTCACGCTGAATTCTTTATTGCGGTACTCATCGTTACTCATCAGCGCCGTCATTTCTTGACGCAGCTCATCAAGCTCCGCGCCTTCAATGAGGTTGGGAATAAACAGAAACCCTTTGCGCTCGAACTCATCAAGCTGCGCCTGGCTTAAGGGGCCAGAAAGCTGACGACCTTTCACGACCGCATCTTGTCGCGGCAGCCAGGTTCTCTCAGGTGTAGTGGTTAAACGCGACGGGTAGGCATCCTGTACCTGTTCGCTTTGAACCTGTTCACTTTGAACCTGTGTACGCTGAACACTAGGGGTATCGGCCATTTCACTATATTGCTTATGGGCGTTTACCGCATTTAGCGGTGTGCTTTTGACTGTCATCTAATCCACTCCTTGTATGATTAGGTTTCAGATCGAATGATGTTGCTGGGGATAGCGTAGACAAACAAAATCAGCATGCAAGGGTTAATAACGCTTTTCATAACGTGTGTTATGTGAAAAAAATTGAAGCTTCCTTTATATGCGCTTATCTGCGATAGTTAAACCTTCTACGTTAGCTAAACCCTGGGTAATCTTCTCTCTCCTGCTTTAAAGTTCGCATTAGCTTTTTCCGCTCATGAACAGTAGACCAAGAGGTTGTATTCCAACTTAACGGGTTAAAAAAATCGCCTGCTGACGATTTAAAAAACTTAAAATGCCGAGAAGCACCTAATAGCCTCTTATCTGCTCCATGAAAAAAGACAACGAATATATTAACGATGTCACCCGGCTCAATTTGAATGACGTCTTGTTGAGTTTCCTCTTCCTTCTTTGAAAGGCAAGGATAAAATATTCCACCCACCTCTAACTTGACACAGTTTCCAGGAAGAATAGTGCCTTGATATTCCCACTTATCGCTACCATCAACTTCTTTTTTAAAAAGCCCTTCTCCATGTAAGTCGTCAAGGTTGTAAACTTTCTTATTTTCACCGCAATCAATACTAAAGAAAACATTTCTTACATAAACAGGCTCAGCCGCCATATTCGTAAATGCAAGCTTCATACTGCTACAATCGTAGCCTTCCGTATGAATAATAAAACGAGCACGCCGCTGGCGCTTAAACGTTAGAAAAAATAGCTGGGCAAAAACCACCCAGATTAAAAAAGTGCCTATTTCAACAAACGCCATCACCAATTCATAATAATTCTTTATCATATTATTCCACTTATTTAAAACAAACAAATTCAAAACAAGCGGAGATGCCCGTAAATAATGTTTTCATCGAAACCAGTATACTCTGCCAACAACTCTGGCTCTAATAGCTTAATACTATTCCTACTCTTCCTAATCAACTTTTTTTGCTCTAAAGAAGTCATGCATCTGCTAACATGAACGCTGGTAATACCTAACAGCTCACCTACTACCTCTTGAGTAATAGGAAAAGAAAATACATTTGAATCAATCAGTTTTTTAAAATTATACCTTGCATATATTTCAAGTAAAAAATGCGCAACGCGCTCTTCAGCCTTATGGTGAGTACAACTTCTAAGCCTTTCAATAGTAATATTGTCATTCACCATGATATAAGACACGACAGCTCTTCTTATATCTGTATTTTCTTTAAATAAATCATGCACCTCGTTAACAGAAACTTTATCTAACTGACAGTTCTGCAACCCCAGTATCGTAATATCATGATTATCGAAAAAACTTTCTCGCAAGCCAACAATATCGCCCGGCATGTAGACGTTACATATATCTTGTCCATGACTTTTAAAAGTATGGCACAAGCTTACCCAGCCTTGTTTTACAACAAATATTTCTGCCCTTCCCTGGCACAAAGAGTATAGCTTTTGGCTTCTTTTCAACTCCATACTTTTAACATTAGCACTCGACAAAAGATCTATAGAGTCAGTCCCAATCTCTGCATAATGGCTGAGTATATTACCAAGGTTGATGTCCTTGGCTTGCAAGCCTGTCACGCTGGGCAACTGAGCATAATGATCGCTCCCTTTAAAAATTTCACTGTGCATATCAATTGCATTGCTCATCTTCTCTACACTCCCTTGTAGTTAGACAAAACTTGATTTACAAAGAAAAATCTTACAATCCACGTACATATAAAGAGTTAATTGAGAGGTAGAATAATAGTTAACATCTCACGCTTCCTCAAGCTAAACCAACATTTTTTAGAGTCATTTATTAACATAAATCAAGTAGCAACATGCAAAAATATTAGCACGCTAAATAAAATGGTAATATAGGGTTAGGGATTGCGGGTATAAGTAAGCATTGATGTTTATTAAATATAAAAACAGCCGAGCCAGTTATAACATATGTTATTGATACTGAAAGAAATGATCTTGAAGCTCTATCATTGCGTCATGCACTCTTTATAACGAATTAGTGCTTAGTTAGATCATTATTTTATTGCTACTTTTAACTTTCAAGGATGCCATCATGAAAAGGAATATTTTTATAGTAGCCTTAGAAGACAAGCAGAAAGCCATGCTTGAAACACTGCGTGAGTCCAAACAGCTGGAAATACACAGTCTGCTCACGGTCGATACAGCGGTTGAAGCAAAACAATTCTCGTTTAATAAAGTACTGGAAGCCGCAAGAGAGCAACTTGCTAGTTTTCCAGGCACTGTAGATGCCATTATTGCACAATGGGACTTTCCTACCAGTGTTTTAGTACCCATTCTATGCAAAGAGCATGGAATTCCCTCACCTTCTGTGACCAGTGTTTTAAAGTGCGAGCATAAACTCTGGAGCCGAATAGAGCAGCAAAAAGTTATTCCAGAAGTAGTGCCTCGCTTTTGCGGTGTTGACCCCTTCGCAGAATCGCCATTTGACCAAGTCACCTTAAACTATCCCTTTTGGATTAAGCCTGTAAAAGCTTTCTCCTCTCACCTCGGCTTTAAAATTGAGAATTTCGAGCAGTTTGAAGCAGCGATAGAAGAGATAAGAGAAAATATTAACCAGCTAGGCGATCCATTTAATGAGGCGCTGGAATACGCTGATACCCCGGAAGAAATCAAACAATTAGGTGGCAATGCATGTATCGCAGAGGAAATCATCAGTGGTGTACAAGGCGCGCCTGAAGGCACCATGTTTCAAGGTGAATTCAATGTGCATGGCATTATTTCACAGCCAAAATCCAAACTGACAGAAACGCTGTTTGACCGCTTAGAGTATCCAAGCAATTTGCCTGAGCATGTGCATCATAAAATGATCGAGTCTTCAAGAAAATTCCTTGAACACATCGGTTACAACAATGGGTGTTTCAACGCTGAATTTATGTGGAATGAGGCAGAAGATAAGCTCTGGTTAGTAGAATTCAATACGCGCATTTCACAGTCGCATAGCGAGATATTCGTGATGGTCGATGGTATGTCGAACCACGAAGTCGCTGTTGATATTGCCTTGGGCAATCGCCCCTCTCTGCTTAATCGCCAGGGCGTAGCACCTGTCGCTGCCAAGTGTTTTATTCCCTATGAACATAAGGATGGCATTGTTAGAAAAATCCCCAGCGATGTAGAGATTAACGAGATCAAATCGCTCTACCCGCACACAGAAGTGAAAATTGATGTCGAAACTGGTCAACGCTTAAGCGACTTAATGCATCAAGACAACTTTTGTTATCGGTTAGGCACGCTTTATTTGGCCGCCGACAATCACGACCAAATTGAGGAGCAGTTTGAGTACTGCTTGAAAGCTCTCAAATTTGACATCGAGCACGTAGACGAATGAGCAAATAAGAGGCGATCATGCAAATAGTAGAATCATTCCCTTATTCAGTCCGTGAAATCGAGAATGTATTCATACCCATGCGGGACGGAAAAAGATTAGCCGCCCGCATTTGGCTGCCCGAGAAAGCGGATACTTCACCGCTACCGGCCATCATGGAATATATTCCTTACCGAAAGCGGGATATCACACGCGCAAGAGACGCGACCAACCATGCTTATTTAGCAGGCAATGGCTATGTTTGTGTACGTGTTGATATGCGCGGCAGTGGCGATTCAGATGGCGTGCTGACAGATGAATATACTCAGCAGGAGCAACAAGACGCCGTTGATGCTATTGAATGGATCGCCAAGCAGGCGTGGTGCAACGGCAAAGTAGGCATGATGGGCATCTCGTGGGGCGGCTTTAATAGCTTGCAAGTGGCGGCCAAACAGCCCGCCGCGCTTAAAGCCATTATCAGCCTTTGCGCCAGCGACGATCTTTACGCGGACAATATGCACTATATGGGCGGCTGCTTGCTGGGCGATAACTTATCCGAAGCAACCGTCATGTTTGCTTTTAATGCGTTGCCACCTGACCCAGAGATTGTCGGCGCTGACTGGCGCGACATGTGGTTTGAGCGCATGGAGAAAAGTGGGTTATGGATTGATCAGTGGCTTAGGCATCAACGTCGCGACGCTTATTGGTCAACCAGCTCGGTGTGTGAATATTACTCCGCTATCCAGTGTCCGGTTTACGCAATCGGCGGGTGGGCCGATGGCTTTACCAATACCGTCTTTAGGTTAATGGAACACCTTGAGGTGCCACGTAAGGGGCTTATTGGCCCTTGGGGCCATAAATATCCGCACCAAGGGCTGCCAGGGCCAGCAATAGGCTTTTTACAAGAAGCCTTGCGCTGGTGGGATTATTGGTTGAAAGATGAGTCAAACGGGATCATGGATGAACCGATGCTACGTGCCTGGCAACAGGATAGCGTGCCTCCCGATAACTCTTATGATGATAGGCCTGGCCGCTGGATAGGCGAGCGCCAATGGCCAAGTAATAATATCCAAGAGCGCAGTTACGCTTTATTGCCGTACCAGTTAATCGCTGAATCCCAAAGCCAGCAAGCGCTTAGTGACGCTCATGAATACGCTTCAATGGAATTACAGTCACCGCTTAGCGTGGGGCTGGAAGCGGGCAAATGGTGCTCTTATTCAGCCACCCCGGACCTTCCTGGCGACCAACGAGAAGAGGATGGCGGCTCGCTTATTTTTAGCAGCCCAAGCTTAATCGAGCCCCTCTGTATCTTCGGTATGCCTGAACTAGCGTTAGAGGTATCAAGTGACAAGCCCCAGGCAATGTTGGCAGTTCGCCTTTCAGACGTAGCCCCTGACGGCAAGGCAACACGAGTTTCCTATGGGTTACTGAACCTTACCCACAGGGATGGCGACTCACACCCAGAACCTCTTGAGCCGCATCGGCGCTACCGTGTTTCCATTCCGCTAAACGGTATCGCTCAGCAATTTCCAGCGGGTCACCAAGTAAGGGTGTCTGTCTCCACCTCTTATTGGCCACTCGCATGGCTGCCGCCTGAGCCTGCCAAGGTCACTGTTCATTTGGAAAACTGTCAGCTAACGCTTCCCGTTAGGGAGCCACAAACGAACGATGCCGATCTTTCGCCTTTTGATACACCACAATCGGCACCTGCGCTTGATACCAAGCTATTGGAACCTAGCGAACATAACTGGCTGTTGCATCGCGACCTGGCAAGCAAAGCGTCCACGCTTGAAGTGATTAACAACCAGGGCCGTTTTCGTATTAATGATATAGGTACCGAAATACATCGCAGCGCCAGCGAGTATTACCGCACCGTTGATGATGATTTCACTTCCGCCCGAGGTGAAACATTCACAGAATCCTGCTTTAAGAGAGGCGACTGGAATACCGAAGTGTACACAAGGACCACGCTAAGCTGCACGACGGAAAATTTCATTGTCCATGCCCAGTTGGATGCTTACGAAAATGAGCATCGCGTGTTTTCTAAAAACTGGGAAAGTGTGATTCCCCGAGACAACGTATGAATTTAAAAGCTGATATTTAAAAACTGATATTTAAAAGCTAATAGCCAGGCTCACAAGCCGTTGCTTTCCCACCTCGCCGCCCGATTACACCCTTAAAGGGCGGCGTAATTTTTTAAGCCTATTCAGTGAGCGTTTCAAGATACGCCGCTATATCCCTGGCGTCCTGCTCCGTGACCTCCAGGTCTGGCATCGCAGTAAGAGGGTCCACTTGGGTGGGATGACGAAGCCAACGCACCATATTATCGTTGTTATTGGAAAGCACCCCTGCGATGTAGCGGCGCTCTCCCATTCCCGCCAAAGGTGGACCAACATCGGCTTGTGGCCCAACTAACCCTGGAATCCGATGGCAGGCAATACAGGCATAACCATACATCGCTAGACGCCCTCGTTCGGCATTGGGAAAAGTGACGCCTATCGCCAACCACCGTTTGTTACCGCGATTGACCCATGGGCCAGCGGCATCCATGGTGATACAGCTCAGTAATAGCAGCCCCAAGTTAATGCTGGGCCATAACAGTTACGGCTTCTCACCCGAGTGCGGCCAAGCTGCGGCATGCGCAGCCAGATACAGGTAGCTGATCGGGAAAGTTTTTCTGTAGTGTCTATCCTTACCACTGTACTGCTATTTAGGAGGTGTAATGGGGGAGTTCGACAGTAGCCTTGCTTTTCTGCTGCCTTGGGAATTCTCCCCTAGCTGGACTCTCGCCTGCCTGGCTGGCGCAGGTCTCTATGTCCGCGGCCTGCTTCATCGGCGGCACTGTGGTCTGCATGAAGGATTCTGGCGCCCTTTCGCCTTTTTCTTGGGTATCGTGGCTATTTATACGGTGTCTCAGACACATTTCGATTATTTAGCGCAGTACATGTTTTTCGTCCACCGCGGCCAGCATCTAGTGCTGCATCATTTAGCGCCATTTCTAATCGCCTTGTCGGCCCCGCTGGCAATACTGACCGCAGGTATACCGCATCGGGTGAGAAATTTGCCAACGGTTACTTTCGCTGCGCAGATGCTCAAGCCCGGTTATCGGCTTTTGCAGCAACCGGTAATCGCTCCACTGCTGTTCGTGGGCCTGATTTACTTCTGGTTAATTCCCCAGGTTCATTTCGACGCGATGCTGAGTCATCGTCTCTACCAGTTGATGAACTGGAGCATGCTGGTTGATGGGCTACTCTTCTGGTGGTTAATACTCGATTCCCGGTCGCCCGCAAGTGGCGGGCTCAGCTATGGCGTACGCATTACCCTGTTGCTTGCCGTGGTGCCGCCCCAGATGTTGCTGGGCGCCTACCTCACCTTCAGCCATAACGTGCTGTTTGACGTGTATGCCGTTTGTGGCCGTGCCTGGCCACTGGCACCATTAACGGACCAGCGGCTCGGCGGCCTGATCACCTGGATCCCAGCGACCATGATGAGTGTGCTGGCGGTGTTGATCATTATCGGTCGTTTGCTTGGTAAACGTTCGTCCATGTATCGCTATGGGTAACGCTATGTATAAGACAGGATGCAAAACCGCGCTGTTGTCAGGGATGCTATGGCTGGTCGGCTGTTCTGACCCAAGCTGGCAAACCAAGGATATTTCCGAGCTTATGCCACCATTGGAGTTCGAGCTAGTCGATGAAGAAGCCCGCTCGGTCACTGAAGCCGACTATGCCGGTGATGTCACCCTGCTCTTCTTCGGATTTACTCATTGCCCGCATATTTGCCCCACCACCCTGGCGAATCTGGCAGCGATTTCGCAGGAATTGGGGGAAGAAGCCCAAAACGACTTGCGAGTACTGTTTGTGTCTGTCGACCCTAACCGCGACGACCCCGCCACGTTGCGAGAGTATACCGACGCATTCGGCCCTGAGTTCTGCGTATTCCGCCCTATCGTGACCGCCCATTCCGTTTGAACGTGACCGTCTGTTCTGGATGATGGTGACCGCGCATTCCGTTTTATCGTGACCGATTTTGGGCAGTTTTCCGGAATCGCC